>JALSPN010000265.1 GCA_026985945.1 Thermodesulfobacteriales bacterium | reverse complement strand
GAGAGATATGTTTGAGGGAGGTAGAGAAGATTTGGGAGATTTTAGTTGAGAATGAGACCAAATTTAGAATGGATTTAGTATTTAACTTGGTGGCCAAAAGTGTCCAGTAGTATGTAAACAGGCCGAGCTTTTTGGCTGGGAGGTTTCAGAGTAAATGAAGCACCCAGGAGCGACAATAGGAGGAGACTTTTTCGCCACGAAGTTCCCCAATTTAATTTTCCACTTGAGAGTCCTCTCTTTTTTCCAGAGGGCATCCTTCTTCCGGGAATAAATTTTCTACTTCCTGGCCTTTTTTGACCAGATCTGCTAGCGTAATTTTTGAAAGGGTTTCCTTAATGGCTTTGGTAACCATACTCCAAACGTCTCTCGTAGGGCAAATTTCACTACGTTCACAGATTTCCGGGCGAGAAACACAAACTGTAATCCCTTTAGTTCCTTCTAATACGGAAACTACATCCCAAACGGTGATTTCTTCGGGAGGACGGGCAAGGATATGCCCTCCTTTGGGCCCCCGAACACTTTTTACCAAGCCAGCACGCTTTAAAGGAATAATTAGCTGTTCCAGATATTTCACCGAAAGATTCTGTTTGCGTGAAATTTCTCCTATTTGAAGGGGCCCCTTCCGATAATGAGCCGCAAGCTCCACCATCATGCGGGTACCATATCTGCTGCGTGTGGTTATTTTCATAATTCACCTTTTTGCCACAATCTAAATTTAGATACCAAATATAATATATTTGCTTGTTAGACAACCTATAATGCCTGATTTTTATTTTATCTTCCCGAGATAGAAAAATTTTAAAGTAGAGAGATCTATATTCCTTGAACCCAAAAGGGAAAGTTATGTTAAATTTAATTTATGGACGCCAATCTCGGAGTCATTCGGCAACGTCTTCGAACCAAGAAGAAACAGTATGAAGAATATGCTTTTTCCCCTCATCAGATAAATGCCCTCTGGGCCTTTTTTGATCTGGCCCAGGAATATACCACGCTTGAAAATTTTTACCGGGTTTGTGTGCTGGTCCCGAAAGAATTCCTCTCCTGTGAAAGCAAACTTTACCTGACAGAAGAGGGAGGAAAAATCCAGCTGGTGGCCACCAGCCAGGAAGGACTCATTAAACCTCCCCGTCCCGCCTCAGAAATTCCCCTCCAGGAAGAGGCCTTTTCGCAAAATGGTTCTTATTTTTTCCCTTTTAAGGGAAACAGGAAACTTTTAAATCTTCTCACTCTTCCCAAAGAGAAAACTCTTCTCGGAATCCTTGAAATTATCCCTTCAAGCCCCCTCGGCGAGCACGACGTTCTCTTTTTTCAAAAATATGCCAACCGTATCGGTTACAACCTCCATATAAAACTCCTCATGGCCCATACGCTGGAACACATCAAATTTGTAAACGAATTGGTGGCAGATATAGAACACAATGTCATCGTCCCCAATATGCATTATCGTTATCTTTTCCGCGTTTTAAAGAAAAAGATTGATCTCCTGAAGGAGCTTGAAGAAAATGTCAGGGAGCGCAACCTGTCGCAGGAAAAAATGGCCGGGGCCCTTGGCCATCTCTACAGGGAGCTTAGTGATCATTACCAGCAGATAGAAAAACATTACGAAACGGTAAGCCTTTTCCTGGAAAGTTTGCTACGAAGGGAGCACTTTCAGAAAGGCCGCTTTGTCTTGCGCAAAAGGCCCTGCCGTTTTGCCAAAGAAGTTATAGAAGTTCAGCTTGAAAGATACCGCAAACGCTTTGAAAAAGCAGGGATCAAGATTGACAATCGTTTGGGAGGGGTGCCTGATGAAGAATTTATCATGGCCGTTGATGTTGGGCTCCTTTCCCAGGTCTATGCCAATCTTTTTAGTAACGCCTTAAAATATACCCGGGAAGTTACCGACGAACATGGCCATAAGGTCAAGTTTGTCTCGTTTGGGCGGGAAATCATTCCGGACTTTTTTGGCCCCGGAAGGCCGGGGGTAAAGTTCAATGTCTTCAGCACCGGCCCTCACCTTTCTCCTGAAGAAGCCCAGAAGGTCTTTGAAGAAGGATGGCGTGGAAGCAATACCGGAAATGAACCCGGCACAGGAAGAGGCCTTCATTTCGTAAAAAAGGTTATCGAACTCCACGGAGGGGTGGTGGGCTACGAACCCACCCCTCTGGGTAACAATTTCTATTTTATCCTCCCTCTCCAGAGCCTTTCTGAAACTGAGCAGAAACTTTCTTCGAGAATTGACTAAGATCTGCCAGGCATTATTTTTCCTTTGACACCGGGGAGGTGTGGCCTTGGATGAAATAAAAGAAGTTCAGGGACCAGCCATAGAATTAGGCGACCAGGTCCTTATCCGCTACCGTGTCATAGCCGGAAATGACGTCGTTGATGTTTCCAAGGATGCTTTCTGGCTTGAAGTCGGAAGTGGCAAGTTTATGCCTGCCGTGGAAAGGGCCCTCGTGGGGCACAAACCCGGAGAGGTGGTGGCGGTGCTGGTCCCGCCAGAGGAGCACTATGGCCCCTACGACCCCAAAAAAATCCAGGTAATTCCTTCCGAACGGGTTCCGCAGGGGGCAACCCCTGGTGCGGTAATCAAACTGCAGGATGAATATGGTGTAGTCCATCCGGCGGTATTAAAAAAAGTAGAAGAAGGATTGGCGGTGGTGGATTTCAATCATCCTTTGGCCGGGAAGACCTTGCGTTTTGAGGTGGAAATTTTAGACCTCAAAAAGGCATCTCAGGGCCAAAATCAAGAAAGGGGAGGGCGGGAAGATGAAATATCTGATCTTAGTGGGTGATGGCATGGGAGATTTTCCACTTAAGGAGTTAGGGGGTAAAACGCCTCTGGAAGCCGCCCTCACACCAGGTATGGATTTTATCGCCCAGCATGGTGACCTGGGTCTGGTGCAGACCATCCCTCCGGGGATGGAGCCCGGAAGCGATGTGGCCAACATGGCTCTTATGGGTTATCGCCCGGAAGAACAATATACAGGGCGCGGCCCTATCGAAGCCGCAGCACTTGGCCTCAGCCTGCGCCCCGAAGATGTAGCCTTCCGTTGCAACCTCGTCACCATCAAAAAACAGGAAGATCACTATATTATGTTTGACTACAGTGCCGGGCATATTTCTAACGAAGAGGCCCACACCCTTATCAACGATCTCAACAAAGAATTGGCCAATGACAAGCTTTTTCTCCATCCCGGCAAAAGCTACCGCCATATTCTGGTCTGGCGGGGAGGGCCTGAAGGGATAAAGACCTATCCCCCCCACGATCTACTTGGTCGAGACATCTATGAAGCCTGGCTGGTCTATGAAAACGAGCCCATTTTGCGGGATTTCCTTTTAAAAGCCATGGCCTTTCTCGACAAACATCCCATTAATCGCAAGAGGCGGGAGGAGGGAAAACTCCCGGCAAATGCCCTCTGGCCCTGGGGGCAGGGACGGATGCCAAGACTTGAACCTTTTGAAGAGAAGTGGGGGCTTAAAGGGGCGGTTATTGCTGCCGTTGATCTCATCCGGGGGCTCGGAGTCCTGGCAGGCCTTGAGGTAATAGACGTTCCCGGTGCCACCGGCTATCTCGATACGAACTATGAAGGAAAGGCCCTGGCCGCTATCAAGGCCCTTAAAGAAGGGGCTGATTTTGTCTTCCTCCACGTGGAAGCCCCAGACGAAGCCAGCCATGAGGGCTCTCTGGAACTTAAAATAAAGGCCATTCAGGATTTTGATCGTTACGTGGTACGAACCGTGCTAGAGGAGACCACCACCCAGATCGGTGACTACCGACTGATGGTGGTTACTGACCATTTAACTCCCATCTCTCTCCGAACCCACGCCTCTAAACCGGTTCCTTTTGCTATCTATGACTCTCGCGACCCCCAGATCAAACGCACCGAAGGATACAATGAAAAGGCTGCCGCCGAGACCAAACTTTTCTTCCGCACGGGAGAAAGACTGCTTTCCCACTTTTTAGAGAGAGACCCCCGTTTGCCTGAGGAGTAAATGACATATCATACCGATTTTTTGATCATTGGTTCCGGCATTGCCGGGCTTTCCTTAGCCCTCAAAATAGCTGACCTGGGGCGGGTAACCATTATTACCAAAAAGAGGGCCACTGATGCTAATACCAGCCTGGCTCAAGGTGGAATAGCCTGTGTCCTCGGAGAAGACGATTCTTTTGAGCTTCATATTGAAGATACCCTCCGCACCGGAGACGGGCTCGCTAAAGGGGAAATAGTTTCTCTGGTAGTTCGCCAGGCCCCGGAAAGGATTCAGGAATTACTGGAACTGGGTGTGCCCTTTACGCGGGATCCCCAAAATCCTGAAAGGTTACATCTCACCCTTGAAGGAGGGCACTCCCGCCGCCGGATCGTTCACGTAGAAGACCATACCGGAAGAGAGGTCGAAAAAGTTCTTCTGGGACACGCCCAGGAGCACCCCCACATAGAGATCCTGGAAGATCATCTGGCGGTAGATCTCATAACTCTTTGCAAGGTCTATCGTGGTTGCCCTAAAGAGGTGCTGGGGCAGGAACGCTGTCTTGGAGCCTACATCTTAAATGGTAAGAGTGGTGAAATCGATACTTTTCTTTCCAGAGTAACGATTCTTGCCACCGGTGGAGCCGGAAAGGTTTATCTTTACACCAGCAATGCCGACGTAGCCACCGGAGATGGCATTGCCCTTGCCTACCGGGCCGGTTGTCGGGTAGCCAATCTTGAATTTGTCCAGTTTCATCCGACCTGTCTTTATCATCCCAAAGCCAAAAATTTTCTCATCTCTGAAGCCTTAAGGGGAGAAGGGGCTATCCTTCTGGATCCCTCTGGTAAGCCCTTTATGCACAAATATGATCCCGCAAGAAAAGAACTTGCCCCCCGCGATATCGTGGCGCGCGCCATAGATTTTGAACTCAAAAAAAGTGGCAAAGAGTGCGTTTATCTGGACATTTCCCACAAACCGCGGGGTTTTATTCTCAAGCGCTTCCCTTATATCTACGAAACCTGTTTACGGTTTGGTATTGATATTACCAGAGAACCCATACCGGTAGTTCCTGCCGCCCATTATTTTTGTGGAGGAGTAATTACGGACCGTTTTGGCCTCACCGATATTAAAGGGCTTTATGCCCTGGGAGAGTGTGCGTGCACCGGCCTTCACGGCGCCAACCGCCTGGCCTCAAACTCCCTCTTAGAAGGCCTGGCTTTTGCCCATCTTGCCGCTTTACACATCAAGCGCGAATGGGCCTTTTATAAAGGCCTGAAACATCCCCCGGTGCCTGCCTGGGATCCGGGAGGGGCCGTGGATATGGAAGAAAAAGTCCTCATCTCTCACAACTGGGACGCCATCAGGCGGCTGATGTGGAATTATGTGGGCCTTGTGCGCACCGAACAAAGACTCCGTCTGGCCCAGAAAAGACTCCGAACGATCCTTGAAGAAATAGAAGCCCATTACTGGGCCTATATTTTGACTGCGGATTTTATCGAACTCCGTAACATTGCTCACGTAGCCAAACTGGTGATCGAAAGTGCCCTTCGACGCAAAGAGAGCCGCGGAACCCATTTTATGGTGGAATATCCCCAAAAAAATGACAACTTCTTCCGGAAAGATACCATTCTCTGGCGTGCTCAAGAGCCCCTTTGACAATGGCTGTGTCGAATGACTTTGAACGCTATTTCCAAAGATATACCAAAGAGGGACTCAAGGAACTGGGGCTTGAGTTACCACCTGAAACCCTGGAAAAGCTCTTCCGCTTTTTTTCTCTCCTCAAAGAATTGGGGAAGCCTTTAGGGCTTACCGCGCTTGAAGATCCGCTTGATTTTGCTGTCAAACATCTCCTGGATAGCTTAACAATTTTGCCCTTCCTTCCTGAAGGAGCCCTTCTTGATCTCGGGACAGGTGCCGGTCTTCCTGGAATGGTCATCAAGATCGTGCAACCTGAAAGAGAGGTCTGGCTTGTGGATGCCCGCAAAAAACCAATTTCTTTTCTCACCTACGCTACAGGAGTCCTTTCTCTTCCACCGCCCCAAATCATCCAGGCCTCGGTAGGAGAAAAAAACGCCCCGCTTCCCCTTAATTATTTTGAAGTAATCGTTTCGCGGGCCGTATCAGACCTTGGAACCCTCTGGAAACTTGCCAGACCCCACCTTCGCCCTCAAGGCCTATTACTTGCCATGAAGGGTCCCAAAGCCCGGGAAGAAATTGCCAAACTCCTTGAACAATATCCCTCTCTAGAGATTAAAAAGCACTCCTTAAGGCTTCCTCTTACTGGGAATGAGCGCCATATCGTTCTCGTCAAAGAGTCTCCCAGTTCAAACAGTTAGGACACACCCAGGTGATCGTATTACAGGAAAAGCGTCTTGGGCCTTCCGCCATACAACGCTGGCAAATGAGATAGCCACACTTTCGACAACGGTAGCAAAGGGGCATCTCCTCCCCGCAGACCTCACACCTACCAGCTACGGTCTTAGAACGCCGAAAATGTCTTCTTGACGACACCTTTTTGTCTAAAAATTTGACAGCCATTGTCAAGATTCCTTTTCAAAACACTTTTACTCAATTTGGAACTTTGAGAGAAGAGGATCAGGAAATAGATTGGAAATAGATTATAATTTTTTTCAGAAAAGCCTTAAAACCGCAGGGGAGGGAACCACCAAGAAGTATTCCCCGGCATCAAACTTGCTTCTCCCTTGCGATTAAAAACAGAACCAA
>JALSPN010000264.1 GCA_026985945.1 Thermodesulfobacteriales bacterium | reverse complement strand
CCAGAAGAGGAACCCCCAGACGATAGGCCAGGGGAGCGGAACGCAAAAGGGTTCCGTCTCCCCCGAGAACAACAATCCCCCGCACGTCCTCATCTTCGTGAGGCTTTCTGATGATCGAAAAACCACGATCCAGAAAGTGCCTCTTCAGGGCATCTTTAATCCTTTCCGGAATATTGGCCCCCTGTTTGACGACGAGAAGGATCGCTGGCATAGTTCTTAGAGCTATTTTTAGCCTAAAGTAGGCCAAAAATAAACGGATTTTTCTCTTTTTCCCGGCGGAGGGGCTTTGACAGTTAGAATAAAAAAGAACAAAAACTTGAATTTTCGCTCCAACTTAAGTAAGTTTCGCAACCACACCGGTAAAATGGGAGGACGAAGTGAACCCCCAAAAAGAAAAGGCTAAAACCTCAACTCCCAGAAAGAAAAAAAAGATCCAGTTCAGCAAATTTTATCCGGATTTTCTCATCGAGCGTGACTGGGACAGGTGCATCAAGTGCAAGATCTGTATCCGTGAATGCACTTACGAGGCCCACGGGTGGGATCAAAAAAGAGAAACCCTTACGGAAGATCATTCCAAATGTGTGGGCTGTCACCGCTGTGAAGCCATGTGCCCCACCGGGGCCATCACGATCCGGAAACATCCTTCGGCCTTTCGCGAACACGATACCTGGAAGCCCTGGTTTATCAAAAATGTTTACAAACAGGCAGACACTGGCGGGGTTCTTTTAGCAGCGACGGGGTGTGCGGTCCCTTTTAGAAATTACTGGGATCATCTCGTACTGGATGCCTGCCAGGTAACAAACCCCCCTATAGATCCCCTGCGGGAGCCCATGGAGCTCCGCACTTATCTGGGGCCCAAGCCAGATAAACTCGAAGTCGTTCCGGAAGATGGCAGGTTTCAGCTCCAGACCAGGATCGGCCCCTGGATAAAGCTTGAGGTGCCGATCATGTTTGCCGCCATGTCATATGGAGCCATAAGTCTCCATGTGCATCAGGGGCTTGCGCGGGCGGCCAAAGAACTCGGAACCCTTTACAATACCGGAGAGGGGGGACTCCACGCCTCTCTTTACGAATACGGCTCCAATACCATCGTGCAGTGTGCTTCTGGCCGGTTCGGGCTCCATGTGGATTACTTAAACGCCGGCGTGGCCATAGAAATCAAAATCGGTCAGGGGGCCAAACCGGGCATAGGAGGTCACCTGCCGGGAGAGAAGGTTACGGAGGAAATCTCCAAAACACGCATGATTCCGGTGGGTTCCGACGCCATCTCCCCGGCTCCCCACCACGACATATATTCCATTGAAGATTTACGGGGTCTCATCTACGCCCTCAAAGAGGCCACCGAATATAAAAAGCTGGTCTTTGTAAAAATTGCCGCTGTTCACAACGCCCCGGCCATAGCTTCAGGGATTGTGCGGGCCGGAGCAGACGTGGTGGTGCTTGATGGTCTGCGTGGAGGCACAGGAGCTGCCCCCACCATGTTCCGGGACTATGTAGGGATACCCATTGAACTTGCCCTGGCAGCGGTTGACGAACGCCTCCGGCAGGAAGGGATCAGAAATCAGGCCTCACTTGTGGTCTCAGGTGGTATTCGCTGCAGTGCAGACGTGGTCAAGGCCATTGCTCTCGGGGCTGACGCCGTCTATATCGGCACCCCGGCCCTCATTGCCGTGGGCTGCACCATGTGTGGGCGCTGCTTTACCGGGAAATGTCCCTGGGGAATTGCCACGAATAACCCGGAGCTCATCAAACGCCTTGATCCGGAAACCGCCTTTGAGAAGATTTACAACCTGGTCCACGGCTGGGCCCATGAAATTCAGGAACTTCTCGGAGCAATGGGGCTCAATTCCATTGAGAGCCTCCGGGGAAACCGTGATAAATTACGAGCCGTAGGGCTCAACGAGGTAGAACTCAGAATCCTGGGTGTAAAACACGCGGGAGAATAAAACAATGGAAATCCTTATACCCAATAAAGAACAATCCGGTTGCGGACTCTCAGGTGTTATTAATCGCAAGGGTGAATTGATTAAAGGAGAGGTCATTATTGAATCTATCTGTTGCCAGATGGAACGGGGAAACGGGCTGGGAGCAGGATACGCCGCTTACGGTATTTATCCTGAGTTTGCCGATTACTACTGCTTACACGTCATGGCAGACAACAAGCAAGCGCTTAAAGAAGTTGAGGAAATCCTGGCCCACAAATGCTATCTCGTCCATCAGGAGCGCATCCCCACCCGGGCCACCCCGGGTATTTCATCTCCTCCCCGTTTCAGGCGTTATTTCGTGAAACCCCGTTACGAGGGTGAAATCCGCGAGATATGTGAGGGCACGGCTGACGAAGACGATTATATGGTGGATTTGGTAATGTTGATCAACAAAAACGTCGCCGGGGCCTATGTCATTTCCTCAGGGCGCAATATGGGGGCCTTTAAAGGGGTAGGCTTCCCGGACCAAATTGCCAACTTCTTTCGGCTTGAGGAATATTCCGCCTATATCTGGACGGCTCACAACCGTTTCCCCACCAACACTCCAGGATGGTGGGGAGGAGCCCACCCCTTCACTATTCTGGACTGGTCCATCGTTCACAACGGGGAAATTTCAAGCTATGGCACCAACCGTCGTTATCTGGAGATGTTCGGTTACCATTGCACCCTTCTTACCGACACCGAAGTGGTGGCCTATCTTCTGGACCTTTTAATTCGGCGCCATGGCCTGCCCATAGAACTTGCCTGCATGGCCCTTGCGCCTCCGTTCTGGCAGGAGATTGATCGCATGGAAGAACCCGAAAAAAGCGTCTGCACGGCTATCAGGGCGGTTTACGGGGCTGCCATGTTAAACGGCCCTTTTGCCATCCTCTTTGCCTACAACGGAGGCCTGGTGGGGCTTAACGACCGGGTCAAACTCCGACCTTTGGTGGCGGCCAAGAAGGGAGATTTTTACTACATGGCTAGTGAAGAGGCTGCTATTCGGGCCATCTGCCCTGATCCTGAAGAGGTATGGTGCCCAAAGGCTGGAGAGCCTGTCATCGTTGAACTGGAACCAGATACCATCCCCAACCAGCGAAGTTATCTCCGGGGAGAGGGAGTGCAGGTCTCTGCGCCCATCTGCCGATTCCCCACCGCAGTTGAAGAAGATGAGGAAGAAGATTAAGGAGAATACCTATGGCGTTTGAAATCGATGCCAAGGATCTACACTATCGCGAGCTCAACAAGCTCCTCCGTCAGGCGATAGGAAAGGGTGAAAAACATCTTGTTCTCAAAAATGTAAATGGTCAGCGGTATGTAGCGGCTGGAGTTTCCGCAGAAGTAGATATTGACATCTATGGCGTGCCGGGCCTAGATCTCGGAGCTTTCATGAGAGGTCCCAGAATCCGGGTCCATGGCAACACTCAGGATGGTGCCGGAAACACCATGGATGACGGGAAAATCATCATCGAAGGCATGGCTGGAGACGTGGTGGGCTATGCCATGCGGGGTGGAAAGATTTTCGTGGCCTCTGATGTGGGTTACCGGGTAGGTATTCACATGAAAGCTTATATGGACAAAGTTCCCGTGATCGTAATCGGGGGGAAGGCCGGAGATTTCCTGGGAGAATACATGGCCGGGGGAGTCATCATTCTCCTGGGTATGTTTTCTCGTTACCCCGAAAGGCCTATTGCGGGGATCTTCCTGGGCACCGGGATGCACGGAGGGGTAATCTATATCCGTGGGGGGGTGCCGGAAAGCCAGCTTGGGGCAGCCCTCCAGATAGAAGAAACAGATGAGGAAGACCAAAATATCCTTCGAAAACACCTGCAGGAATATTGTGCGGATCTGGGCTACAATTTAGACGAAGTAATGGCAGAAAAATTTGTAAAAATAAGGCCTCAAACCCATCGACCTTACGGAAAGCTTTATGCCTACTAAAGCTTCTCGTTACGCCGAAGCTGGAGTTGATATCGAAGCCGCCGAGCGGCTGGTGGAAAAGATCAAGAAAATTGCGGCGGGAACTTTTCGTCGTGGAGTCCTCACCGAAATAGGCGGCTTTGCAGGCCTTTTTGCCCTTGATGTAGAGCGTTTCCACGACCCCGTTCTGGTCTCCTCTACCGACGGCGTGGGCACCAAGATCAAGATAGCCGTAATGGCTAACCAGCATCGCGGCATCGGGATTGACCTGGTAGCCATGTGTGTGAACGACATCGTGGTTACCGGAGCCACTCCTCTTTTCTTCCTGGATTACCTGGCCTTCGGGAAACTGAATGAAAGCATAGCTCTCGCACTACTCGAAGGTATCGCGACGGGATGTAAAGAAGCAGAATGTGCTCTCCTAGGGGGAGAAACGGCTGAGATGCCCGGGATGTATGCCGAGGGTGACTATGACTGTGTAGGCTTTAGCGTGGGAGTGGTGGATCGCAACTCCATCCTCGACGGCTCAGAAACAGCCGTTGGAGACCTCCTCATAGGCCTGGCCTCAAACGGACTCCACAGCAACGGTTTCTCCCTGGTAAGAAAGATAGTCTTTGAAGAGCTAAAGCTTTCCCTTGAAAGTCAACCCGAAGGCCTAACCTGCCCCCTCGGTGAAGAGCTCCTTCGGCCAACCAAGATTTATGTAAAGCCCCTTCTGGGCCTCTTGAG
Source organism: Thermodesulfobacteriales bacterium (assembly GCA_026985945.1). GTDB lineage: Bacteria > Desulfobacterota > Thermodesulfobacteria > Thermodesulfobacteriales > Thermodesulfatatoraceae > Thermodesulfatator. The sequence goes on along the minus strand of JALSPN010000264.1, from coordinate 2,121 downwards.
GCATGGTATTTCTCTAAAGGGTGCGGTCCATGTCACGGGAGGAGGCTTTTATGACAATATTCCCAGAGTTTTGCCTCAGGGGTGTAAAGCTGTGATCGAGAAAAACTCCTGGCCCAGGCCACCTATTTTTGATTTTCTTCAGGAGGCGGGAAAGATCCCTGAGGAAGAGATGTTTCAGACCTTCAATTGCGGTATTGGCATGATTCTTATCGTTCCGGAAAATCAGGCTCAAGATGTCCGCCTTCTCCTTAAAGGGATGAACGAAGAGGCCTTTACCATTGGCCACATAGAGGCCCGGTCTCCAGAAGAACCTTCCGTGATCATCCTTTAAATGTCAAAAATAGTCCTGGTCTCCGCCTGTCTTCTGGGAATTCGCTCACGCTACGACGGAGCCTCTAAACTCTCCTCCAGGGTGCTGGAATTGCTTCCCCGACACTTTCTTCTTCCGGTTTGTCCTGAACAGCTGGGAGGGCTTCCGACTCCTCGTCCTCCCGCAGACCTTTATGGAGGAGACGGCTGGGAGGTTCTCGCTGGCAAGGCCCGGGTAATCACCAGAGAAGGAGAAGATGTCACCGGGGCTTTCGTAAGAGGGGCTGAAGAGGTCGCCAGAATAGTCCAAATATTTGGTATCAAAAAGGCCCTTTTGAAGGCGAGGAGCCCTTCCTGTGGCCTGACCCCACGGGTAGGTGTTTGTGCCGCCAAGCTCCTCTCTCTCGGTCTTAACCTAATAGAAATCGATTGACCAGGCTCAGGGCAAAATGGGCGGCAATACCGGCCAGAATATCATCTACCATGATACCAAGCCCCCCTGAGAGCTTTTCCCCTAGCCTGATGGGAAGCGGTTTCCAGATGTCAAAGAGACGAAAAAACAAGAAGCCCAGGAGAAGATTTGAGAAAGTGACTTCAAAGCCTATCAAAGTCAGCCATTGACCGGTGATTTCGTCTATTACCACTTCAGGAGGATCTTTTTCGCCTTTTTGGAGGGCATAGTTTTCAGAAGCCCAGATCCCTGTCAGGAACAAAAAGACGAGCAACACACTCTGAATTACCGCCGGAAAAAGGGAACCTGTAAGGGCAAAAAATGCCACCGCTACCAGGGCTCCCCAGCTGCCTGGCGCCTTAGGAAGCCCCCCTATTCCTCCCCCAGTAGCAAGCAGCCGGCTTATTTTTTCTCGCATAAATAAAGGATAAAAAGTTATCTCCGATAAGATTAGTAGGATGATAACACAGAAAAAGTCTGATTCTCAAACAATTAATTGGAAAGAAATTGCCCGAGAACTGGCAGAAAAGGGGGATCTCCCGGGAACTGCTCAGATTCTAAAGCTTATAGGACACATCAAACCCGAAGATAAAATTTCTGCTCAGGATCTGGCTAGTTTTATCTTAAAAGATTACGGTCTCACCAAAAGGGTCATTCGGCTGGCAAATTCTTGTTTCTACAATCCCCAAGGTATTGAAATTATAACGGTTTCGAGAGCCGTTATCTTTCTGGGCTTTGAAACTATCAAAAAGATCGCCCTGGCCACCAATTTTCTGGAAGAAATACTGGCCCAAACCCCTAAAAACAGGCGCCAGATAGTCCTTTCTTTACTAAGCCATTCTTTTTTTGGAGCCTTCCTGGGAGACAGACTGAGCCCTTTTTTGGGCATAAGCCGTGAAGAGATTTTCATCCACCTGCTTTTTCACCGCCTTGTAAGAGTGCTTCTGGCCATCCATTTTCCGCGCGAATACGCCTCTTTAGAAGTTCTTGAAAAGGAAAAGCCCCTCCAGACCAGGGAAAAACTTTATCGCCTAGGGGAAGCCTTGGGCAGAAAATGGTCCTTCCCGGGCACCTTGGTAGAAATTTTTGAAGGCTCTCCCAAAAGCGGTGAAAAAGAACACCCCGCCTACTGGGTGGCAAACATCCAGGAGGCTGCTGAAGCCATCCTGAAAGATAAAAATCAGGCCCCGCTCAAAAACCTTTTAAAGGAACTAAAGCTCAAAGAAAGCAAGGCCCAAAGTCTGATTGAATTTGCCTTTCGGGCCACCAAAGAATTGTATAGACCATTTGAAAAATATCTTGCTCTAAAAACTTCAGAGTCTGAAAGCCCTCAAGAACCGGCCTCTCATCAAAGGGAAGAC
>JALSPN010000263.1 GCA_026985945.1 Thermodesulfobacteriales bacterium | reverse complement strand
GCTCGGCCGTATTGCAAGCCCTGAAGAATTGGGCCTTTAGGAGGGTTTAAGATGGAAAAAATCAAAGGAAAGGTCTGGCGGTTTGGAGATGATGTTGATACCGATGTCATTATTCCGGCCCGTTACTTAAACACTTCTGATCCCAAGGAGCTTGCCAAACACTGTATGGAAGATGCCCGGCCGGAGTTTGCCCGTGAGGTAAGGCCTGGAGACATTATTGTGGCGGGAAAAAATTTCGGTTGTGGTTCTTCCCGTGAACACGCTCCCATTGCCATTAAAGCGGCGGGGATCTCCTGTGTGATAGCAGAAAGTTTTGCCAGGATTTTTTATCGTAACGCCTTTAATACGGGCCTTTTAATCCTGGAATCCCCTGAAGCTGCGCGAGAAATCCAAGAAGGCCACGAGGTAGAAATTGATCCGGAAGAAGGTGTTATTAAAGATCTTACCACTGGCAAAACTTACAGGTGTCAGCCTATTCCTCCCTTCATGAAAGAACTTCTGGAAGACGGAGGTCTTATCCCTCACATCAAAAAGAAATTTGCAAGGGTCCGTTTGGAGGAAGACTTAAGTTGACAGTTGGAGGCATGAGTTTAAAATCTTGGGTGAGAGGGCGCGTAGCTCAGGTGGATAGAGCGTTGGCCTCCGGAGCCAGAGGTCGTGGGTTCGAATCCCGCCGCGCCCTCCATCTCCAGCGGGAGTGGCGGAATTGGTAGACGCGCTGGATTCAGGATCCAGTGGGGTTATCCCCGTGGGGGTTCAAGTCCCCCCTCCCGCACCACCAATTCTTCGAGAAGGAGATGCTTGAAGCAGCGAAGGCCAAAGAAATAAAACCTCTGGCAGTTGCTCTCCACGGGCGCCCCTTCACTTCCTTTCCCCTTCATCCCGCTCTTTTAAAAAATCTCGAAGATCTGGGCTTCCGAAAAACAACCATCATCCAGGATCTACTTTTGCCTCAGGCTCTTAAAGGCCACGATGCCATTGTTAAGGCCCGGCGGGGCAGTGGCAAGGCTTTAGCATATCTTCTGGTAATTTTTGATCGCTTCTTGCGGGAACCTCCTCAGAGGACCGAGGCCTTAGTGGTCGTAACCAATGAAGAACGGGCATTGGAGCTTGCTTCCCTGGCTGGGCATTTGGCTTCGGGGCTTCCCTTTCGGATTACCCCCTTTGCTGCCAGAGGAGAAATCCCCGAAGAACAGCTGAAAGCCCTTGAGAAAGGGGCCCATCTTCTCATTACGACTCCTGATTGGCTAAATCGCCTTTTTAAGTGGCGTCTTTTCCGGCCTGAAGGGCTTAAGGTCATCGTGCTGGACGAATTCGACCAAATGGTGCAAAGGAGCCGGAATTTTCTGGAAAGTCTTTTAAAGAGGCTTCCGCCACCTGGCGAAAGACAGGGCCTGGTCTTTATGGAAGAGCTTGATTACGGAGCCCTTGAGCTTGCCTACCAGTTTCTTGCGAGCCCTGATGAAATTTACATTGAAATCGGCCGCGAGAATTTTGAAGGCCTTGAGCTTGCACTCTTTCATGTTTCACAGGAAGAAAAATTCCTGCTCCTTTTAGGGGTGCTTGAAAAACACGGCTGGTCCAAAACGATAATATTTGTGAATAATAAACTTGAGGCCCAGAGCCTTTGTGATGAACTCAAAAAACTGGGGGTAAAGGCCGTTTTCTTAAAACCCGATCTGGGGCCGGAGTATCGTCTGCGGTTCCTCAAACAGTTTGCGGGTCAAGAGGCCAATATCCTGGTGGCCACGGATGCGGGGTGTCGTTTTATCCAGCAAAAAGACGTCCCCCTTCTTATTAACTACGACTTACCTGAGACCGCCGAAGAATTTCGGCAGCGGGCTTTAAAGGTTAAAGAGGGGGGAAAAATCGTTTCTTTTTGTGACGAAGAGGGGGCCTTTTTCTTGGAATTTATCGAAAAGGATCTCGGCTTCAAATTGCCGGTATTCTGGCCGGAGCCTGAAGAAGAGTGGTTTCTTTCACCCGTCTTGATAAAAGAGAAATTTTCCTCAAAGACAAAGGCCTCTCGCAAAACGCCTCCCAAAAGGCCACGGGCCCAAAGTCCTTCCCAAAAATCTCGCCCCCGCCCTTCCAGGCCACGTAAGGCTAGAGATTCTTAGTTCTTCGTGTTAAAAAGGCCTCATGCGAGTGGCAAGGATATCATTTCGCGGCAAGACATTTTACGCGGTAAGGGAAGAAGAGTCTTTTCGTCTCCTTTCTTCCTTCCCGGAGAAAGATTTCGTCTTTACCGGGGAGGAGGTCGATCTTACGGAAGCCAGGCTCCTTTCACCATCGGTCCCCAGCAAGATTGTGGCCCTGGGGCTCAATTATAAGGATCATGCTCGGGAGCTTGGTCTTCCGCTGCCTCAGGAGCCGCTCATTTTTTTGAAACCTCCTTCGGCAGTGATTGGCCCGGAAGAAGAGATCATTCTGCCGCCTGAAAGTAAAAGGGTGGATTACGAGGCGGAATTGGCGGTGGTAATCGGCAAAAGGGCGCGAAGGGTTCCGCCAGAAAAGGCCCTAGACTATGTTCTCGGCTATACCTGTTTTAATGATGTTACAGCCCGAGATCTTCAGAAGAAAGACGGCCAATGGACCCGGGCCAAAAGTTTTGACACCTTTGCCCCTTTTGGGCCCTGGATAGAAACTGATCTTGAGCCCTTCAATTTGAAGGTGCGTTCTTATCTGAACGGGAAGATTTGCCAGGATTCTTCCACGGCGGAGTTGATCTTTTCCGTGCCGGAGATCATAAGCTTTATCTCTCATGTAATGACCCTTGAGCCAGGAGATGTCATCGCTACGGGGACCCCGCCAGGCATCGGGCCACTTTCTCCAGGGGATACAATCGAAATCGAAGTAGAAGGAATAGGCAGGCTTCGAAACTTCGCGGCGTCTTCCTGAAGACGATCAAATTTTTAAAGGAGGGGCCTTATGGAAATTAAGGAATTGGTTCAGGAAGTAGGGCGTAAGGCCAAAGAGGCCTCAAGGGCTCTGGCCTACCTTTCTACTGATGTCAAAAATCGGGTATTGCTGGATGTGGCCGAAAGGCTCCGGGCGGAGAGGGCATATCTTCAGGAGGAGAATGAAAAAGACCTAATCGCTGCCCGGGAAAAGGGCCTATCTGCCGCCCTTATCGATCGTCTGACACTTTCTGACAAGGTAATCGAGGGCATGGCCCAGGGGCTTGAGGAAGTAGCGGCCCTACCTGATCCTGTGGGGGAGGTCGTCAAGATGTGGCGGCGCCCTAACGGCCTCTGGGTGGGGCGGATGCGCATCCCCCTCGGGGTTATCGCCATGATTTACGAAAGCCGCCCGAATGTCACCATTGACGCCGCAGGGCTTTGCTTTAAAAGCGGAAACGCCGTGATTTTGCGTGGAGGCTCAGAGGCCATCAATTCCAATCTCGCCCTGGCAAGAATTTTTCAGGAGGCCCTCAAAGCTCAGGGGGCCCCAGAGGGTGCCGTCCAGGTGATCCCCGTAACTGATCGGGCGGCGGTAAACGAACTCCTCAAGCTGGAAGATTATGTGGATCTCATTATCCCCAGAGGTGGAGAAGGGCTTATCCGTTTTGTTACGGAAAATTCCCGCATCCCGGTTCTAAAACATTACAAAGGGGTGTGCCATGTTTTTGTAGATCGTTTTGCTGACCTTGAGAAGGCCCGCAGGATCTGTTTCAACGCCAAAGTCCAGCGCCCCGGTGTATGCAATGCCATGGAGACCATGCTGGTGCATGAAGCGGTGGCAGAGGCCTTTCTGCCAGAGATGTGTGAAGAATTCCGGGAGGCCGGGGTTGAAATCCGGGGCTGTGAAAAGACCCGGGCGCTGGTGCCGTGGGCCAAACCCGCTACCGAAGAAGATTGGGATGCAGAATATCTGGACCTCATCCTGGCGGTCAAAGTGGTTAAAGACTTTGATGAGGCCCTGGAACACATTGCCCGCTACGGTTCCAACCACACCGAAAGTATCGTTACCGAAGATTACCAGCGCAGTTTGCGCTTCCTGCGGGAGGTGGATGCCTCGGTGGTGATGGTAAACGCTTCCACCCGTTTCAACGATGGTGGCCAGCTGGGGCTTGGAGCAGAAATTGGCATTTCCACTACCAAACTTCACGCTTATGGTCCCATGGCGCTGGAGGAGCTTACCACCCTTAAGTTTATTGTTTTCGGTGAAGGCCAGATACGAGAATAATGTCCGGGGTAGGCCTCTTCGGTGGCACCTTTGATCCCATCCATTATGGCCATTTGAGGGCAGCCGAGGAGGCCTACCATGCCCTTTCTCTTAAAAAAGTCATCTTTTTGCCTACCGCCATTCCTCCCCATAAAAGGCGTCCGGACCTGATTCCCTTTGAGCTCCGACTGGAGATGGTCCGCCTGGCGGTAAAAGATATTTCTTATTTTAAGGTCTCAGACCTGGAAGCAAGGCTCCCTTCGCCTTCCTATTCGGTAAGGACACTTGAAGCCCTGCGGGAAGAAAACGATGGCCAGGAAATATTTTTTATCCTGGGTCTTGATGCCTTTCTGGAACTCGAAACCTGGTATTGTTACGAGAGATTGCCCACTCTTGCCCATCTGGTAGTGGTTACCCGGGGAGAAGGCGGGCAAGAGGCCTTTTTGAACAAGATCCGGGAGTTATTTCCTGTGGTTCGCCAGGAAGGGGATGTTTTCAGATTTCCCGGTGGTTACACCTTGAGATACCTTCCCATTTTGAGGCTTGACATTTCATCTACTTATTTGAGGAAACTGGTGAGGGAGGGGGGCTCGATTCGTTTTCTCCTTCCCGAGCGGGTGCGGAAGTTTGTTCTCGAGAAAGGCCTTTATCGGGTTGATGCCTCAGGTGCCACAAAAGATTGCGGCAAAAGCCCTGAATGATACGGACTTCCTGAGAAGTTAATTCCAGGCGGGAAAGAAATCTCCTGATGGTTGTCATCCAGAGGGTAACATTTTCGTGGGGAACATAATCAATGGCCTCCAGGGTCTCCTTGAGGATGCGATACATGGGTTCCAGTTCGTGGCTTGTGGCCAGCCTGGGTTTGGGAAGATGGATTTCTGCCGCTTGAGAAAAGATTTCATAGAGCACGATCACCACCGCCTGGGCCACGTTAAGGGAGGCGTTTTCCGTGGTGGGGATAGTCACGACGGTGTGGCAATAATAGAGATCCTCGTTGGTAAGCCCCCATTTTTCGTTTCCAAAAAGGAGAGCAATCCTGTTTTCGCCGGAAAGTTCTATTAAGCGAGGGGTAACCTCTCTTATAGTTTCATAAACCTTGCGCTGGCGACCAAGCCTGGCAGTGGTTCCTACAATGTATCCAAACGGGGCCAGGGCCTCTTCCAAATTTTCATAAATTTTCATCCTTTCCAGCACGGTCAATCCTGCTTTGGTGGCCATGGCCCGCATCTTTTCCTGATCAAGATTTTTAGGACGCACCAAGATAAGATCTTTTACCCCGAAATTGGCACAGGCCCGGGCCGCGGCCCCGATATTTTCCGGATAAAGGGTCTCCACCATAACAACCGCAAAATTTTCAAGTTTCGCCCTGATCTTTTGGGCCGCAGGCCTTATTTGCATTCCCTAAAGCTTACTTCCCAGGAGGCTGAGGCGTCAAAATTTTTTTCTTGACAATTTCTAATAATTATTTTAAAAAACAAAAAAAACGCAGTAAGGAAGCTATCAGGATGTAGAATCATTTGCAATAGGAGGATAAGAGATGTTGAAATGGATTTTAAGTCTATGGCTTCTTTTGGGTGCTACGGTTTGGGCTGGAGAGGTGCCCCTTGGGCTCCCTCCCGTTCCGGTCCCGCCTGACAATCCCATCACTCCTGCAAAGGTGGTTCTGGGTAAGAGGCTTTTTAGTGATACCCGCTTTTCTGCCGATGGAACGGTAAGCTGTGCCACCTGTCATGATCCCAAGATGGCCTTTGTGGACGGGCTTCCGGTTTCAGAGGGAATAAAGGGCCTTAAAGGCACGCGTAACGCCCCTACGGTAATCAACGCCGCTTACTATACCAGCCAGTTCTGGGATGGTCGGCGCAAAACTTTGGAAGAACAGGCGCTCGATCCTTTTGTAAATCCCGTAGAACATGGCCTCAAGAGCCACGAACCTATCGTCAAGATTTGTCGTGAAGATCCGGTTTACCGCAAAGCCTTTAAGGAAGCCTTTGGGATTGGCCCTCAGGAGATAACCATTGATCACGTGGTAAAGGCCATCGCGGCCTTTGAGCGCACGGTGATCGCGGGGAATTCCCCCTTCGATCGTTACTATTTTGGAGGTGAAGAAAATGCCATTTCAGAGGCGGCCAAGCGGGGCTTCAAACTCTTTCAGACCAAGGCCCGCTGTCAGGATTGTCATCGTTTAGATCAGAACTTTGCCCTTTTTACCGACAATAAATTTCACAACCTTGGGGTGGGGATGAAAAAGATCCTCCCGCGCCTTCGAGAGATCATAAACACTTACCGGCGGGCCAAAAAAGAAGGCCTAAAGCTTGATGAAAAGGTCCTTACCAGTAGCGAGATCTCAGAACTCGGACGCTTTGCGGTAACGCTCAAACTTCGCGATGTGGGTGCCTTCAAGACTCCTTCTTTGCGAAACGTGGCGGTAACCGCTCCTTATATGCATGATGGAAGCATCGAGACCCTGGAAGAAGTTATTGAGCTTTACAACCAGGGCGGGCATAAAAATCCTTTTCTCGCAAGCGGTATCAGGCCCCTTAACCTCACTGAGCAGGAAAAGAAAGATCTGGTCGAGTTTC
>JALSPN010000262.1 GCA_026985945.1 Thermodesulfobacteriales bacterium | reverse complement strand
ATATGCTTAATCTTTGTTGGCATTTGAGGAGGAGGGAGGCGATTTAAGGAGACGAAGGTAGTATTATGTCCAGAATGTGGAAGATAGGGAAAATAATGAGGAATGGAGGTAAAAAGAGGCGGGAATAAGGTCAAAATTTTCTGATATTTGCCAGGATTTTCGGGCTTGGTGGTGTCTACAAAGGCTGACGGATAAGACTCTGGCTTCATTTCGAAATTATTCAAAGGTCTCCAATTTTTTTATACGTTGCCAACTAAATTAGATGGAAATGGGGCTTTTTTGCTTCTGTAATTCGGCAAGTCTCTTATTGTAAAAAGCTATTACTTCGCGACGAGAAAGCATACCCAGAAATTTTCGGGGATCTTCATCCGCTACTACCGGGAGCTGATCCAGATTGCGAATGGTGAACTTGTGAAGAGCGGAATGGATATCTTCCGATAAGGATACCGTAATGATCCGGGACCGGGCAATATCTTTGATAACAAAAAGATCCCAGATATCTCTTTCTTTAAGAAGGAAGCGGACGTCATTGATGGAAAAAATGCCAGCGAGTTTTCCCTCTTTGTTTGCTACAGGAAAGTAATGCTGTTCGGTCCGGTGAAAAAAATCCACAAACTCTCGAAAGGGCATATTTTCAGGGAGGACCTCCCATTTTTTACGCAGGGGGGCAAAAATATCTTTGACTTTAACCCCTATCAGGACGTCGTAGAAAAATTCGCCCCGGTGAGCCGGAGAATCAAATTTTGTGGGGACCTGGCCTTCATAAAGGCTCTGATACTTAAAGGCCCCGGCGAAAAATTTTTGAATCACGTAAGAGATGGTTACCGAAAGAGCAGAAGCTCCCAGCATGTGAAAGGCTCCCGTCATCTCGATCACCATGAAAAGGCTTGCCAGAGGAACGCGGGCAGCAGCTCCAAAAAGGGAGAGCATTCCTACCACCGCGTAAGGTGCAGGTGGTTGCTGAAAGAAATGGGCCAGCACTCCACCGATCATGGCGCCGACAAAAAGGCTCGGGGCAAAGACCCCTCCGGAGCCCCCGGAGCCTACGGTCAAAGAAAGGGCCAGAATCTTGGTAAAGGCCAGGATCAACATAAGGCCCAACGGCAACTTTCCATCTATGGCGGCCTGGATCCAGGAATAGCCACCTCCCAGAAGCTGGGGAAGTTCTAAGGCCATAATACCAAGCAGAAGCCCACCGATGGCGGGCTTGAAAACGCTAGGAATTTTGAGACCACGGAAAAAGTCCCGGGTGCGGTAAAAGATCTCTGGAAGAACAGCTCCCACAAGACCGGTACAAAGCCCCAGGCTCGCAAACGCCAGGTATTGAGAAAGCTCCGTAATCTGAATATCCGGCACCTGAAAAAGGGGCTCCCAGCTCACCAGAATGCCATTCAGGACGTAAGCGGTAACCGAAGCCAGAAGACAGAAAAGGACAGCATGGGCCTCGATATCTACTTCACTGTAAAGGATTCCCACCGAAAACATAGCTGCTCCGATGGGAGAACGGAAAACCGCTCCCAGGCCTGCGGCCATGCCTATCAAAAGGAGAAGGCGCCGCTCCGGGATCGATCTTCTGGTAAGTGTGGCGTAAATAGAGCCGATACCGGCGCTTATCTGAACTACCGGCCCTTCGCGACCAGCAGAGCCCCCAGAGCCAATGGTAATAGCTGAAGCTATCAACTTAACGAAGGGAACCCGAGGACGTATGGTCCCTTCGCTAAAGTGAAAGGCCTTGATAGCGGCGTCTGTTCCGTGTCCTTCGGCCTCAGGAGCCAAAGTATATACAATGAGACCGGAAAGAAGCCCCCCGAGGGTGGTGGCCACGGGAATGAGATAGGGAAGAAAGTTTTTCCCGGGGAAGCCGTCTTCAAAGCCTACCAGTCGCTCCAGGAATAGGTGCTGGGTTGAATCCACGAGATAAGTAAAAATTCGGGCGGAAATTACGCCGATGAGGCCAAGAAGAATCGCATCAATAAAAAGTTTGGTATATTCCTTTTTCACGAAGCCCTTTGGGAAGTCTTTTTGAGTTCGTTAAGCCTTCGGTTGTAGAAGTCGATTACTTCCCGACGACTGATCATCCCGAGGAAACGGTGCGGATCATCGTCTGCCACCACTGGTAGCTGGTCAATATTGCGAATGGTGAATTTTCTCAAAACGGTATTTATGTCTTCAGAAGGAGAGGTAGTAATAACGTCGGGACGGGCAATGTCTTTGATGATCAGGATGTCTTTGATGTCTTCGTTAAAGAGAAAGGGCCGGATGTCGTTAATAGAGAAAATTCCTACCAGGTTCCCTTCTTTATCGACTACCGGGAAATAATGCTGCTCTGTGCGCCCAAATAGTTCCAGAAATTGTCTGAAGGTCATGTCCTCCGGAATTACTGTCCAGACCTTCTGGGGTTTAAAAATGTCCTTTACTTTGATGTCTGCCAGAATATCGGTAAAAAATTCTCCCCGGTGTGCCGGAGAATGGACCGGGCTTGGGACCTGGGATTCGTAAAGGCTCCGATAGGGAAGATAATTAGAAAGGGCTGTTTGGATGAGATAAGCCAGCATTACGGAGAGGCCGGCAGCTGGAAGGAGATGAAATCCACCGGTAATTTCTACTACTATCAGGCTATTGGCTATAGGGGCCCTTGCCGCCGCTCCAAAGACCGAGGCCATTCCTACTACTACATAAGCTGCCGGTGGCTGATCAAAAAGGCTGGCCACAAAACCTCCTAACATTCCTCCCACATAAAGACTGGGAGCGAAGTCACCACCAGACCCTCCGGAACCCACGGTGAGAGAGAAGGCCAGCGCCTTAGCGAGGGAAAGAACCAGCATTAAAGGGCCCGAGAGATCACCGTTAATGGCCTTTTGAAGCCATCCGTAACCAATACCCAGCACTTGAGGGAGAAAAAGGGCAAGAATTCCCAAAAGAAGCCCGCCGATACCGGGTTTTACAAAAAAGGGAAGGGGCATTTTGTCAAAAAAGGAATGAATAGTGCCAAAAATTACCGGTAGAGCTGCTCCCATGAGGCCGCTCAACACCCCCAGGACGGCAAAGAAAAAATATTCGTAACTGGCCGTTATCCCCAGGTTTTCAGGAAGAGAGAAGAGGGGTTCCCAGCCGGTGAAAAAACCCGTGAAGACGTAGGCCACCACCGCGGAAATCAGACAATAAAGAAGGGCCCGGGATTCAAATTCAATCTGGCTGTAAAGGACTTCAATGGCGAAAAAAGCACAGCCAATCGGAGAGCGGAAGATGGCAGAAAGCCCTGCTGCCATACCCATGAGGAGGAGAATCCTTCTTTCATGAGGAGGCCTTCTGGTAAGATGGGCATAAATAGCCCCGATACCCGAGCCGATCTGGGCCGTAGGACCTTCTCTCCCGGCAGAACCCCCAGAGCCCAAAGTTACCGCGGAAGCAATCATTTTGACAAAAGGGACCCGAAAGCGAACCTTTCCCTCTCCGAAATGGAAGGCTCTGATAGCCGCATCTGTTCCGTGCCCTTTGGCTTCGGGTGCCAGAAGCTGCACGATTAGACCGGAAAGGATCCCGCCCAGGGTGGTTACGAAAGGAATGAGAAGGAGCCCGTGAGGACCTATCCACTCCTTGAGGCTTCCTCCCTCATTTGGGAGGCCGGGGGGTTTATACCTCGCAAGTTTTGCCAGGAAAAAATCCTGCGAAAGATCTACGAGATGGGCAAAGACAAAGGCGGCAATAGCTCCAACCAGGCCGAGTAAAATGGTATCAAATAGGAGCCATAAATGTCGCCTTTCCAAAGGGCCCACCTTCTCCAGGGTCTTTTGGCGTTATAGCGTGTTCCCTAAAAGCCTGCAACAATCTCATCAGAGATTAACCCTGGTTTGTGAGAAATATACAAATCAGTATTATCAAACAGATTTCAGAGCAGGGCTTCAAGTTCTTCCAGGTGGAAGGGTTTGGCAAGGAAGACGGCCCCGCTGCGGACGATGCGCTTTTCGAGCTCCGGGTCTCTCATGCCCGAGAAGATGATGAATCTGCATCTGGGGTTGATCTCCCGGATGGCGGAAACTAGCTCAAGCCCCGAGGCGTCATCCAGGTGGTAATCGGTAACGATCACCTCAAAAGGCCTTTTCTCCTCCAGAGCGAGACGATAGGCCCTGAGGGCCTCTTCAAAACTTCCAGCCACTTCTACCTGGTAATTTTTGAGGCTTAAGGCCTCGGCGAGCGTTCTGGCAAAATCCGTGTCATTATCCACCACGAGAATTCTTCTGGAAGGGGCCCTGGCAATAAGGAGGGAGATGTCTTCTGCTCTTTCGCCTTTTTCCCGCCCTTCCGGTCGGGGCGGAAAATCCTCCCGCGCCGGCAGCCAGATCGTAAAGGTGGTCCCTATACGGGGTTCACTCTCCACCTCTATCCAGCCCTCGTGGGCCTTTACGATGGAGGAAACGATGGCCAGCCCCAGCCCCTGATGCCCCTTTTTGGAAGAATAGCCCGGAGCAAAAATTTCTTTGATTTTTTCCGGTGGAATACCCTGGCCCTCATCTTTCACAACGAGCACAAAGTAAGGCTTTCCCCGGTGATGGACATTCTTTGCTCCGATGTAGAGGGTTCCCTCCCGCTCGAAGGCCTCCCTGGCGTTTACCAGGAGATTGAGGAGTATCTGGGTAAATTCCAGGCGGTTTACCACCGGTAAAACTATGTCTTCCGGAATATCGAGAACAAGCTTCACCGGTGTCCCTTCAAGAAGGGGCTCTGCCATCTCTTTCACCACCCGGGAAAGTTCGTAGGGGCGTTCGTGAAAGCTTGCCGGAGCAAGTAAGCCTTCAAGGATTTCGTTCATCTGGTCAAGGGCCTTCTGGGCCCGGCGAAGGTAAAGTTCTTTCTTTTCTTTTTCGGTGGCACAGCACCGGAGAAGATCCAGATTGGTCTGAGCCGCCGCCAGAAGATGGCGTAAATCGTGGGCCAGACTCCTCGTTAAAAGCTCAAGCGCCTGTTCCTTTTCCCGGCGTTGTGAGAGTAATTCTAAAAAGGGGCCAGAAGTCAACATCTTCCCCTCCCGCCGCCTGAAACTTCCTCAAGGGGCCAAACAGTTAATGACAAAACTATAAGTAGCCTCCCGTAGCCCGGACAAGTTTGCTTTTTGATCTTTTTTTAAATCAAAAGATTAAAGACTTTAGATCAACTCCACGAAATTTATACAGAAGTTCATCGAAAAGGGGCGGGGCGATAGAAGCCATGCTGGAAGTGCCGCGTATTTTTGAGGACTTAAACTCTCGTTCCAAGTGGCTGGCGCTTTGGGTCATCTCCCGGAAGAAGGGGCTTTCGGGGCGAAAGGTGGCTGAAGAAGCGGGGCTTTCCTGGGCCCCGGCCAAGGCCGCGCTTGATTACCTGGCGGAAAAGCACTTCGTCCTGGTGCAGGAAAGGGGGCGGCAGAAGGCCTACTTCCCCAACGAAGATCACTTTCTCTTCCCCGCCCTCAGGGTGTTTTTCCGCCTTCTGGAGCAGGTGGCCGACGATCTCTTCAAAGAATTGAAGGATTTTCTGGCCCCTGAGCACACTCTTCTGGCCGGAAAGATGGGCCGTCATGTTCTTTACCTGGTCTTTAAAGGCAAATTACCTCCAGAGGAAAAAATCCGCTCTTTTCTGGCCCTTAAACCTTAAAGGGCTTGGAGACTTAGAACCCCGTCTGCTTTCGATCCGGGAAAGAGAAAAGGTCCGGGAGCTCATCAAAAGAGGCGGAATCCCTCTGGGCATATCTCTTCAGGTTCTGGAGAGATCCCTTACGAAGGAAAAACTTCACTTTTTTGACTTTTGAGGGAGATGCGAAGGCTGATTTTGATCAATCGCAAAGGTGGAGTGGGTAAGACGACCTCGGCGGTAAATATTTCGGCAGCCCTTGCCCTTCTGGGGAAACGGGTGCTGCTCGTGGACACCGACACCCAGGCCCACGCCACGCTCTCACTAGGGGTAACCTCTCCGGAGTTTACCCTGCTTGAGGTCCTGCTTGATGGGGCCAGGGGTGCCCCCCTTCAGGTGCGGGAGAACCTTTTTCTGGTGCCTTCTTCCAGCCGGCTATCCGATTTTGAAGTGGAGGCCGTGAAAAAACCCCGCAAGATGATTGCCCTGCGCCACTTTCTGGATGCGGTGGCCGAAGAGTTTGACTTTGCCGTGCTTGATGCCCCACCGAGCCTGGGGGTGATCGTGCTTTCGGGGCTTCTGGCGGCAGAGGAAGCCATCGTGCCCATGCCACCGCACTTTCTGGCCCTCAAAGGGCTTGCCGAGACCAAGGCCCTCATAGACAAGGTCTCGCGGAAAAACCCCGCGCTTCGTCTGGCCTGGATCCTGCCGACCTTTTTCAACCCCCAATTGCGTCATACCCGGGAGGTGATGCAGGAGATAGAAAAGGTCTTTGGCAGAGAACGCATCCTTCCACCCATAAAAAACAGCGTGCGGCTTACGGAAGCACCGGCCCTTTCACAGACCATTTTCGAATACGCACCCAGAAGTCCACTGGCTGAAGCCTACATGAGGGTTGCCAATATCATTTTGGAGGGAGGGGCGTCGTGAAACTCGGAATGAGTCTTGAGGATCTTTTAGAAGAGGCCGTGCGGGAGAGTTCCTCTCCTGAAGAGGTCTCTTCCCTTTCCCTTGAGGAGGAAAGGGTGGAAGAGCTTTTCAGGAAAGGGGTGGAGTTTCTTAAGGCCGGGGAGTTTTTGCAGGCCGCGGCGCATTTTCTGGCCGTAACTCTCCTTGAGCCCGAACATCAAAAGGCCTGGAACAACCTGGGCATAGCTTACTTCAAACTGGGGGAGCTTGA
>JALSPN010000261.1 GCA_026985945.1 Thermodesulfobacteriales bacterium | reverse complement strand
ACAGGAGATGAAGGGAAGTTTTAAACCTATTAAACCGGCCAGGCGCACAGAAAACATCGAATACGCCGTAAGGGACATCGTCCTGGTAGCAGAAGAGGCCCGTAAGAAAGGTAAAGAACTTCTCTTTTTAAACATTGGAGATCCTATCCAATACGATTTTCGAACCCCTTTTCCCCTGGTGGAGGCCACCTATCAGGCCATGTGTGAAAATCTCACCGGCTATTCGGCCTCTGAAGGGGTGGACGAGGCCATCTGTGCCATCCGTAAAGAGGCGCGCCAAAAAGGGATTGAACCTGCAGACATTTTTATTACCACCGGAGCCAGCGAAGCCATAGATTTTACTCTTACAGCTCTGGTAAACGAGGGTGAAAATGTCCTGGTACCTTTCCCGGGATATCCTCTTTATACAGCCATTCTGGCCAAATTAGGCGCTGAGCCCAATCCTTATTACCTCGACGAGGAAAACGCCTGGCAGCCTGATCTGGAAGATATCGCCTCCAAAGTAAACGAAAAGACCCGGGCTATAGTGATCATCAATCCCAATAACCCCACTGGGGCGGTCTATTCTGAAGAGACTTTGAGGGGAATTATCGAAATAGCCAAGGAGCATCAGCTCGTAATCCTTTCAGATGAGATCTATGACAAATTGGTCTTTGATGGCAAAAAACACATCTCTATTGCCGCTCTTGATCCCGAAGTCCCGATGGTGACTTTTAACGGGCTTTCCAAGTGTTATCTGGCCCCGGGTTTTCGGATCGGCTGGGGGATAGTTTCTGGCCCCTGGGAGATAGTAAAGGATTTTGTAGAGGCTATTCACAAATTAGCCCGGGCTCGTCTTTCCACCAGCCATCCCAAACAATATGCCATTCCCGTAGCTCTTAACGGTAATCAAAGCCATCTTGAAGAAGTGATAAAGAAGCTTGAGCGTCGGCGAGATCTTACCGTCCAGATGCTGAATGATATTCCTGGTATTTCTTGCGTAAAGCCCGAGGGGGCGTTTTACGCCTTCCCGCGCCTTGAAATTCCAGAGGTTTCGGATCGGGAGTTCGTGAAGGAATTGATCGTAGAAACCGGTGTGGTGGTAGTTCACGGGAGTGGTTTCGGGCAAAAGCCGGGGACAGCGCACTTCAGAGTGGTATTTTTGCCTCCTGAGGAGGTTCTTGAGAAGGCCTACGACCGGATCAAAAAATTCATGAAAAGCTATCTGGCCCGCAAGAGGCTTTAAGGCCTTGATTTCGGGTTAGGAGAACGTTTGCTTTGATCTTTCAACCAAAAGGTCCCTGGTGAATAGCGAGTAGCGAATGGGGAATAGGGAAATTGGACTTCTATGACCATGCTCCTTCTACCTTTTGACAGGCCACACAGTATCTGAAGGATGGAAAAATCTAAATGTTATTTTTCTCTTTTTCAACCTCCCAGCCTGGTAGCAAGTGGAGTTCGGTAAGCTGGGTGATGGTTACCGGAGCTGGAGCCCCGGTGAGGAGACACTGAGCCCGCTGGGTTTTGGGGAAGGCAATGACTTCCCGGATGCTCTTTCTCCCGAGCATCAACATTACCAGCCGATCAAAACCAAAGGCAAAACCACCATGGGGTGGGGCGCCGAATTCCAGCGCTTCCAGCAAGAAACCAAACTTTTCACGCGCCTCCTCCCGGCTTATCTTCAAAAGCTTGAAGACCCTTTCCTGAATATCCGGTCGGTGAATACGGATACTTCCTCCCCCGACCTCGATCCCGTTAAGCACCAGATCATAGGCCCGCGAGCGGACTCTCTCGGGTTCTTTTTCCAGAAAATCCAGGTCTTCTTCTTTAGGAGAAGTGAAGGGATGGTGCATGGCCACGTAACGGCCTTCCTCTTCGTCCCATTCCACCAGAGGAAAATCTACTATCCAGCAGAACCTGAACTCCTTTTCACGAATAAGATTTAGCCTTCTGGCAAGTTCTACCCGAAGCTCTGCAAGGACTTCATTTACTACCTCCGGCTTATCCGCCACGAAAAAGATAGTGCTCCCTGGAGAAGGGGAAAGGGCCTTAAGGAGGCCTTTTACTTCCTCCTCGCTAAAGAATTTGACGATGGGAGACTGAAGCTCTCCCCCCTCTCTGACTTTGATCCAGGCAAGCCCTTTGGCCCCCAATTCGTTGGCAAAGGCCGTGAGATCGTCAAGTTCTTTGCGGGAGAAATCTCCCGGCACACAAAGCCCTTTTATGAGCCCGCCTCTCTTTACTACTTCTGCAAAGACACGGAAGGATGTTTTTTCAAAAACGGGAGTGAGGGTCTTTAGTTCCAGCTCGAAGCGGAGGTCAGGCCGGTCTGTCCCGTATTTTTCGAGGGCTTCCTGATAGGTGAGGACCGGGAAGGGGCGTTTTAGTTCTTGCCCCATTGTTTCGCGAAAGAGGTGGCAAACCAGCTCCTCAAGCAAGCCCATGATGTCTTCCTCAGAAACAAAAGACATCTCGAGATCAAGCTGGGTGAACTCCGGTTGTCGGTCGGCCCGTAGGTCTTCATCCCGGAAACAACGCACTATCTGATAATAGCGGTCAAGCCCTGCTACCATGAGGATCTGCTTGAAAAGCTGGGGTGATTGGGGAAGGGCGTAAAATTTACCGGGATAAAGCCTGCTCGGGACAAGATAATCTCTGGCTCCCTCAGGGGTACTCTTGGTAAGAAAAGGAGTCTCCACCTCGATGAACCCGGCCTGATCGAGAAAGTTTCGGGCTGCTTGGGCCACCTGATGACGGAAACGGAGCCCTTCCATCATGTAAGGCCTTCTCAGATCCAGATAACGATAACGGAGCCGGTGAACTTCCGATACTTCTACCTCTTCGTCAAGAGGGAAAGGAGGAGTTTTGGAAATATTAAGAATGCGAAGCTTGTGAGCTTCGACTTCGATTTCCCCGGTGGGGATCTTGGGGTTTTCCATACCTTCTGGGCGGCGACGGACCCGACCTTTAACGGCAATACAATATTCCGAGCGGAGTTTGTGGGCGTGAGTATGGGTTTCAGGGTTAATTTCAGGCTCAAATACTACCTGGGTTATGCCCTCTCGATCTCTTAAATCGATAAAAATAACCCCTCCATGATCCCGCCGACGCAGGACCCAGCCCATAAGGGTAACTTCCTGTCCTATATGATCGCTTCGAAGCTCACCGCAATGATGGGTGCGTTTCCACTGTCCGAGAAGATCCATGGCGCCCTCTCTTCCGTATTTTGGGCCTTAAGGTTTAGTCCCTTTAATCTAAAACGACAAGGGGTGAGTATTAATTTCCGGGGAGGGGAGTAGATAAAAATTCCTGGGTATTATGTGCATTAGCTCAGACTTAATCTGACAGAGAGGCCTTCTCAAAGGGAGTGGTCCGCCGATGGAGAAATTTTTGAGAAATGTGCCCTTGGCAAAGGAAAAGATGCATTCTAATGTGGAAGCAGGATTTGGGTTCTGACCGAGCCTGACAGGTGGAGCCTCTGGAGAGACTAATTGTTAGATCAAGCCTAAACTTTTACAACTAAAAAATCTTTAAAATTTTACAATTTTTAAAAATTACGGAGGCTTTTATGGAAACCAGGGTAGTGATAAGGGCAAAGGCGGAAGACGCCAAATTCATTGGCACTTCTATGGGGGGATCCCGGGTAATTGTCAAAGATGCCTTGAGTGGCTCTATCCTGGACCAGGGTATTATTCGCGGTTCCACCGGAGATACCAAGCGGATCATGGCCACCCCCTGGATCAGAGGAGAAAGGCTGGCAGATGAAAACACCGCTTGCTTCGTAGCCAGGCTGGACATCGAAGAACCCTGCCTGGTGGATATTGTCGTTTACGCCCCTTATGGGCAACCACAGGCCATGGCGCGGGCTTCGGTAACGACCTGGATAGTTCCGGGAAAACACATCGAAGGGGATGGGATCGTTATAGATTTTCCGGGATTGGTGGTCCGGATAACAGAACCCCCTGCACACACATTTTTTCAGGTTCCCGGGCGCCTGCGCCTGGCAGCCAGTGCAACTCCCATGTGCGGTTGTCCGGTGGATATGAAAACCTTCTGGCCTCCGGATGCCTACGAAGTAGGGGCCTATCTCAAAAAAGATGGTGAAATACAGGAAATCCTCCCTCTTTCTTTTTGCGGTAAAAGAAACTGTTTCGAAACAGAAATCCCTATCGAAAATCCGGGAGACTATGAATTTATCGTCTATGCCTTTGATGCTAAAACCGGAAATACGGGGGTAGATAAGACCACCATCGTGGCTACTAAGTAATCATTGCAAAAGGGCCAGGAGAAAGGACGGAAAATCTCCTGGCCTTTCCTGTAAGTATTTTCCGCTGCCGGTAAGGATTTTCTGGGAGGCTGAAAAGCGGCCAATTTTAGCTAAAAGATAGGCTAAAAGGCCGTTACCAGAGGGGATTGCCCCTTCAAATACGGGAAAGAATTTGATCAGAAAGGGCTTTTTATCATTTCCTACCTGCTGGTAAAGGCCTGCGGAAGTCTTGAAAAGCTTTTCAGTTTCTTCAAGGAGAAAGGCCATTTTTTCAAAATACGAAGAATCTGAAGTGGCCTCAAAGAGCTCCAGAGCCGCCCAGGCCAAAAAAACATAATCTTCAAGCAGGCCTTTTAACCCCAGGCACTCCGGAACATGAAGGAGTCTGCCCTGGGAAAAACTTTTTTGCCAGAGGGCTTCAAAGGCGTTCTTAGCCAGCAAAATAAAGTCTTTTTCTCTAAGGATTTTTCCGGCATGAGCCAGACCCGCTATGGCAAGGGCATTCCAGTCGGTCAAAAACTTTTCATCTCGCGGAGGACGGGGCTTCTTCTCGCGAAAAGCTTTTAGTTTCTGGAGGAGCGGCTCTACGGGAGGTCCAGAAGGTCTTTCCCCCTCTCCTGAATGGAGAGGGAACAAAATGTTTCGCCCTGAAGGTCTGCCGCATCCTTCTTCAAGGTAATTCCCCTCCGGGTGCAAATCAAAATAAGATTTTAAAATCTTTAACTCTTCTGCTTCCAAGAATTCTTCAAGTTCTCCAAAACTCCAGGTATAGAAGAGACCTTCCTCTCCCTCACTTTCTGCACTTTCAGCGCTGTAAAAGAGCCCGCTTCGGGGATCATGGAGATTTTCCTGGAGATAGGTCACGATTTCTCTTGCCACCCTTTCGTAAAGGGGTTCTGAAAGGTGTTTTGCCGCCTCAGCGTAAAGGTAAAGAAGCAGACCCTGGTCGTAGAGCATCTTTTCAAAGTGGGGCACTCGCCAGGCGCGATCAATGGTGTAACGATGAAAACCAAAACCAACCTGATCAAAAAGACCGGAAAAGCGCATCTTGAAAAGGGTCTTCTTCACCATTTCATGGACCTCTGGGGGGCCATCTTCTCCGAAATGAAGAAGATAAAGGAGCCTCAAAGGGAGCGGAAATTTGGCAGCCCGCCCAAAGCCCCCATATTGAGGATCAAACTGAGCCCAAAGCTCCTCAAAAGCCCGTTTTAAAACCTCTTTCCGATCAAAGGTGCCGGGATTGACGAAAGAGACGGCCTCTAAAGCTTGCCTTATTTCGCGGGCAGACTCCAATATTTGAGCCCTGTTTGATTCCCAGGCCTTACGGACAGCAAGAAGGAGCTCTTTAAGGCCCAGACGATAGCCATCGCCCTCTTTAGGAAGATAGGTGGCTACAAAGAAAGGCCAGCCGTCTGGTAAGGCCAAAATCGTAAGAGGCCAGCCTGCATGCCCTCGCAAAATCTCACACGCCAGAAGATAAACGGCGTCTATTTCGGGATGTTCTTCCCGATCAATCTTTACCGGGAGAAAACTTTCGTTCAGGATGGCCGCTATTTCTTCGTCTTCAAAAGATTCTCTGGCCATTACATGACACCAATGACAGGCAGAATAGCCGATAGAAACAAAAAGCGGGCGGTCTTTTTTAAGCGCCTGAGCAAAAATGTTTTCTTCAAACGGAAGCCAGGCAACCGGCTGATGAGCGTGCTGACGGAGATAGAGACTTTTCTGATGCGCTAAGCGGTTAATAAAAACAACCCCTTGTCTTAAATACTTCTGAAATTATTTTTTCTTCGGAACCTACCTCTGTTTACCTTGATCTCCTTAATTTCTCAAGAATTCCTTTAGGGAGGAGGGCAATGAGGATAGCCCAGGTGGCTCCTTTACATGAAAGCGTTCCCCCCAGGCTTTACGGGGGAACGGAGAGGGTGGTCCATTATCTTACCGAAGAACTGGTGAAAATGGGCCACGAAGTGACCCTTTTTGCCGCCGGAGATTCCCGGACTTCGGCAAGACTCGTTCCCTGTTGTGAGCGTTCTTTGAGGCTTGATGCGCGCATAAAAGATCCCCTGGCCCCTCATGTTTATATGCTTGAGCAGGTAATAAAACAGGCAGAAAAATTTGACATTATCCATTTTCACATTGACTACATCCACTTTCCGCTGATGCGGCGTTTGAAGACTCCTCATGTAACCACTCTTCACGGGCGCCTGGATTTACCGGAGCTAAGACCCCTTTACGAAGAATTCAAAGAAATGCCCGTGGTCTCCATTTCAGACGCTCAGCGCAACCCTCTTCCCTTTGTAAACTGGGTAGGAACGGTCTATCATGGTCTTCCCAGAGACCTCTACCGTTTTTATGCCAAGCCCGGAGATTATCTGGCCTTCCTGGGCCGTATTTCGCCGGAAAAGCGCCCTGACCGGGCCATCAAAATCGCTGAAAGGGCCGGGATGAAACTTCTAATCGCCGCCAAGGTGGACAAAGCCGATCGCGAATATTTTGAGACCGTTATAAAACCTCTTCTCAAAAGTCCCTGGGTGGAATTTATTGGGGAAATAAACGACAAAGAGAAAAATGAATTTTTGGGG
>JALSPN010000260.1 GCA_026985945.1 Thermodesulfobacteriales bacterium | reverse complement strand
AAGCTCCCACGGGGCCTGGTAATCCACATAACGGTTAGCCTCCCGGACCAGTTCCCAGAGCTCTGAAAGGGCCCGATGGAACTGGAAGGCTTCCATCCCCTCAAGGTAGTTTTTAACGGCCTTAAGGGCCAGCTCCTGAAGGGCTTTATCTTCAGGGGAAGGTTCTGAGGCCCTGGGGATCTTTCCTGCAAAATACTTTTTCACCATGGTAAGGGTTCGGTAAACAAGATTTCCCAGATCGTTAGCCAGATCGGCATTAATACGAATACAAAGGGCATCCTCGCTGAAATTGGCATCAAGTCCGAAGGCCATCTCTCTCAGAAGGAAATAACGCACCTGGTCGCAACCATATTTTTCTACCAGATCCCTGGGACGCACCACATTCCCCAGAGATTTGGACATTTTGGCCTCGCCCAGATTCCAGTAACCGTGGACATGGAGCCGGGCAAACGGGGGAACACCCAAGGCCTTCAACATGATGGGCCAGTAGATGGCATGAGGTTTTAAAATATCTTTGGCAATGACATGGTGGGCGGGCCAGTATTTTTGCCAGCTCGGGTCTTCAGGATAACCGATCCCGGAAAGATAATTGAGAAGGGCGTCGAACCAGACGTAAGTGACAAAGCTGGCATCAAAAGGGAGCTCTATTCCCCAGGTAAGGCGTGACTTGGGGCGTGAAATACAGAGATCCTCAAGGTCTTCTTTCAAGAAAGAAAGGATCTCATTCCGATACCGGGAAGGGACGATAAAGTCGGGATTTCTGGCGATATAATCCCTCAGCCAGTCCTGATATCTGGATAATTTGAAAAAATAATTGGCTTCTTTAAGGGGGGTGGGTGGTGTTTTGTGATCCGGACAGAGGCCATCTACCAGCTCTTTGGGGGTAAGGAAGCGCTCACAGCCGAAACAATAAAGGCCTTCGTATTCGTCGTAATAAATGTCTCCCTGATCATAAATCTTCTGGAGGACATAACGGACCACCTTCTTATGTTCCGGGTCCGTGGTGCGGATGAAACGGGTGTAAGAAATATTGAGAAGGGGCCAGGTATCCCGAAAAAGCTTGCTCATGCGGTCCACATATTCCTTAGGAGAAAGCCCCTCTCTTTTAGCCGCCTGGACGATCTTGTCTCCGTGTTCGTCGGTGCCGGTGAGGAAAAAGACTTCTTCTCCCAGCAGGCGTTTGAGACGGGCCACCACGTCCGCCACCACGGTGGTGTAGGCGTGGCCAAGATGAGGCTCGGCATTAACATAGTAGATGGGTGTGGTAATGTAGAAGGCCATTTCACTTCTCCTTCCGGAACTCTTCCATGGGAATCTCTATCTCCTGCCCCTGTGTGGTTTCAATGGTCACTGAATGCCGAAAAATATTGTAACGGACCACCCGCCCTTCATAACCGGTGAGGGAGACCTTTTTACCGATTTTGGGAAGGGAGGCCGAAAGTTCGGCGTAAACATTGTGTTCGAAAAGGAGGCAACAAAGAAGCCTCCCGCAAAGCCCTGAGATTTTTACGGGATCCAGGGGAAGGCTCTGTTCTTTGGCAATCTTTATGGAGACCGGATCAAATCTTTTGAGGAAGGTGGCACAACACACCTCCCGCCCACAACAGCCGATACCCCCAAGCATCCCGGCTTCGTGGCGCACCCCTATCTGGCGCATCTCAATGCGGGTCCGCAGGGCCCGCACCAGGTCTTTTACCAGCTGGCGAAAATCGATGCGTCCGTCGGCGGTGTAATAAAAAATGACTTTACTCCGGTCGTAAAGGCGCTCCACCCGCACCAGTTTCATTTCAAGCCCCTGTTCACGGGCCAGCTGCTCGCATATACTCCAGGCCTTCTCTTCAAAGGCTAAGTTTTCCCGAAAACGAGAGATCTCCCTGGGGCTTGCCAGGCGTTTCACCCGCGGAAGAGCTGAAAGGTCCACCGGCAGGAAGACCGGAGGAGAAATCACCTTGGCCACTTCCGTCCTTTCAGCAAGATCAAGAAGGACAAAATCCCCGGGCCTTAAAGAAAACCCTTCAGCCACCGCATGAAGCCCCGGATAATCATCCCGCAGGACCACCTCTACCACGTAAGGCCTTGAAATTTTCTGGGGGCCCCTGCCCTTTTCTCGCCTGGAGCGGCGGGTTTTATTCTCTCGCAATTTTTTTGCCTTTTCCCTCTCTTTCATCTCGAAAAATTCAAAGTCACTCAAATTTTACTTCTCTTCAAAAACTTTTCACCAGATAGGGTCTCAGCCTTTCAAAAAGGGCCTTTAAAAGTGCAGGGTGTTTAACACCCGGAGTTATTTCTACTCCGGAACTGATGTCAAGGCCAGAGGGTCTTACCTTCTTGATGGCCTCCTCCACATTTTGGGGGTTAAGCCCGCCTGCCAGAATAAGCGGGAGCCCAGACCTTTTGGCCTTTTGCGCCAGAGACCAGTTGAAAGTCTTTCCCGTCCCGCCGAAAACCCCTCTTACGAAGGTATCAAGGAGAATCCCCCCTACCCTTCCCCGATAAGAGGAAAGAGCGGCGAGATCTTTTTCGTCTTTGATCCGCAAGGCCTTAACCACCCTGGGATAAAAGAGGGCGCAAACATCTGGAGACTCTTCCCCGTGAAGCTGAACCACATCAAGCCCTACCAGGTCTCTGATACGTTTGATCCTTGAGGGGTCTTCGTTTACAAAAACCCCTACCCGCTGCACAAAAGGTGGCAGAGAAGCACTTATCTTGCGGGCCTTCTCCGGACTAAGGTAACGAGGGCTTCCGGGATAAAAGATAAATCCTATCGCGTGTGCCCCGAGTTCAGCAGCCAGCAAGGCATCTTTTTCTCTCGTGATCCCGCATATCTTTACCCGTATCATTTTCTCCGGGCCCTTTTGGATCTCCCGGAAGATCTTTGATAACGAGAAGTTTTGGCCCTGGGGCGCTTTAAAAGCCTGGGGGTTTTTATTTCTATATCGATATCGTAGGGATTGTCAAACTCCACCCACCTGCCGGCAATTTTTAGATCCAGGTCTCCGTCTTCTTCGAAGCGATAGGGGAAGGGGAAATCCTCTGGCGGAGGAGCTCCTTTCTCAAGGAGGTATTCTCTCCCCTTGTAAATAACTCTGGCGGTAGTGGGAGAGGGAAATTCCACTTCCGGAAGTTCCGGGACCTGAGAACAACTATAGAGAAATAAAAAGGCCAGGCAAAAAGTTATCGTCTTTCTCATAAATCCCCCACCAATGACAAGCCATCTTTTTTGCGTTACAGTATCACAAAATTTCTCGAGGAGGAAACTTGGGGAAATCTTCTGTTCTGGACGAAAAAGTCCTGGTTCTTAATCGGAGTTACCAGGCCATTCAGGTGACAACCGTCCAGAAGGCAATCTGTCATCTCGTTAAAGGAACGGCCAAAGTCATCACCCCGGACTGGACCACCCACACCCTTGAGGAATGGATCGAGGCCTCCCGCTTTTACACCAACGGAAACGGAAGAATGGTTCACAGCCCCAGTCTTTCTTTTCTGGCACCGGATGCCATTTATCTCGTCACCTTTGACCGGCTTCCCCAGGTTGAAGTGGTCTTCTCCCGGGCCAATCTCCTCATTCGGGACCGTTACACCTGCCAGTATTGCGGGAAAAGTGTCAAAAACCCCAAAGACCGCACCATCGATCACATCCTCCCCCGCTCACGAGGGGGTAAAACCACCTGGGACAACGTCGTCCTCTGTTGCCGGAAGTGTAATCTCAAAAAGGGAGATCGCACTCCGGAAGAAGCCGGCATGAAACTCCTTGCCAAGCCCCGGGCCCCTCGCTGGGAAAGCCTCATTATGGAAGACTTCCCTCACGAAAAGAAAAAGGCCTGGCGCCAGTTCCTCGAATATGCCGGGCTTCCCGAGGTCTAGTTCTCAAGAATCTTTCTCACATCCAGGATAACCAGCAGGCGATCCGGCAGTTTGGAAACATTTTTCACGAACTGGACATCAAGGCCTTCAATCACCTCCGGGGGTTCTTCAATCTGAGAGAGGGGTATTTCAACCACATCTCCTACCTGCTCCACCAGAAGGCTTAGGGGCTCTTCGTCTCGACCGATAATGACGTTGTGATGAGCCTCCTTCTCTCGCTTAAGACCTATCCTCTTGGCGAGATCAATGGCGGTAAGGATCTGACCCCGAAGATTGATGATCCCTGAGACAAAAGAGGGGGCCTGGGGAACCGGAGTAATATCAAGGGAGCGGTTGATCTCCACCACCTCTTCTACCGGAAGGGCAAAAAGGAAATCCGCCAGCCAGAAAGTGATAAAGAGCTTGGTTTCTTCGGTAAGAGCCGGTTTTTTGGCTTCAGTTTCGGTGGCCGGAAGCTGCATCTTCTTCCTCCTTTTCCATAATTTGGGCAAATTCTTCTAATTTTTTTCGGGCCTTTGAGGGAAGATCTGAAGGGAAAATGATTTCTACCCGGATCAAAAGGTCTTCACGGGTCCCATCTTCCTGATACGGGCCCCTTTTGGGGAGCCTGAAGAGACTGCCAGGCTGAAACTCCTGCGGGAGCTCGATTCTTTCCCAGCCCTCAAGGGTCTCGACCTCCACGGATTGACCCAGAGCAAATTTCCAGAAAGGGACCACCACCCGGCTCAAGAGCTTTCTCCCCTCGAAAAAGAGATTGCCACTGGGATGGACCTGAAGTTCAAAATAGATGTCCATTTCCTGCTCTTCCTGCGGGGGAAGATAAAGGATGTCTCCCGGTCTGGCCCCAAGCGGAAGCTTGAGAGAAAGCTCCCTCTCCCCGGCAATTTCTCCTCTCCCCCGACAGTGAGGGCAGAGATCCGTAAGTATTTCTCCTGTTCCCCCACAACGGGGGCAGACGATTTTAAGGTGTTTCTGGGAGCCTAAAAATTCGATCTCTCCCCGGCCTTCACAGAAAAGACAGGTTTTTTTCCTCCCTGAGGGGTTATGGCCTCGCCCCTTACAATAAGGACAGGGCCTTTCCTCGGCCGGCACGGTGACTGTAACAGTAGCCCCGAGGGCAAGTTCTCTGGCCGTTACATCCAGAAAAGAAAGGAGATAATTGCCCCCCTGAGGGCGTTCCTTGAGGATCCTTAGTTTTGAGGGAGATAATCTTTCGCAGAGAAATTCGTAAGAACGCTTAAGTTCCAGAAAAAGCTCTTTTTTCCCTCCCAGATCCGGATGAAACTGGCGCGCCTTCTCCCGAAAGGCGCGCCTTATCTCTTCAAGCTTTGCCTCCGGGCTAATACCCAGAATACGATAAGGGTCAAAGGCCTTCATGCCGCCCGCGCATACTTCCTGTTGAGAAGGTCTGCCAGGGCCTCAAGGACCTTGGCGCGTTCAAGCTTTACCTGATATTCATCAATTCCTGCCTCAAGCCCTCGCCGACGATCCTCATCACTGGCCAAGGAAGTAAGGGCCATGATGGGCAGGTTTGCCAGGCGTTCGTCAGCCCGAATCTTTTTGGCAAGCTCGATACCCGTCATATTGGGCATTTCAATGTCAGTTACGAGGACGTCAAAAGGCTCCTTCTGGAGTTTTTCCCAGGCATCAAGGCCATCTACCGCAGTTTCAACCTCATAGCCTGCTGCAGCCAGATAGTTGGCAATCATCTGGCGGAAGAAAGGGGAGTCTTCTGCCAGAAGGACCCGGTAGGGACGCTCTTCCTGGGGCACAATCTTTACGAAGAAGTAAGGATCGTGCATTTCGATGATTTTATAGACATCCAGGAAAAGGGTGGTCCGGTCTTTGACGATAGCAGAGCCCAGGACCCCTTCGATTTGATAGAGTCTTTCATCGAGTTTGACGTGAGTCTGGATGCTATCCACAATGCGAGACACCAGAAAGGCCACCTCTCGCTCACCCTCGGCAAAGACCAGGAGATGATATTCCTCCTGCTCGGGAAGGGGCTGGATGGGAAGATAATTTTCAAGCCTGATGATGGGCATGCTGCGCCCTCGATACTGGACGATCTCCTTCCCTCCCACGAATTCGAGCTTCTCCGCCTTGATCTTATCAAGCCGGGCTACCAGGGCCAGAGGAATGGCAAACTGCTCTTCGGGGGAGACATTGAAGAGCAGGATGAACTGCTGTTCGTCTTCCCCGACCGTCTTCGCCGCGGTCTCCTCCTTGGCCTTATCCACATCTTCCACCTTGAGACCGATCTTCCTTGAAATACCGACCACATCGAGAATAAGGGCCATTTTTCCGTCTCCCATGATGGTGGCCCCGGCAAAGATGGAAATGTCTTTGAAGTGCTTGCCGAGGGGCTTGACCACGATTTCTTCCGAATCCCAGATCTCGTCCACCACCAGGCCAAAATCCATGGCCCCGGAATTAAGGATCACCAGACTTTCGTTCTCTCGAGGCTGGGCCTCAATCCCAAGGATTTTGGAAAGCCTGATGATGGGGACCATCTCCCCGCGCAGACGGAAAAATTCCGAATCTCCGATCTGGTGAATATTTTTACGGGTTTCAGGAGAAAGCCCTACCAGTTCCCGCAGGCTTACCTGAGGAATGGCGTAACGCTGCCCCTCACAGGTAACCACCAGGGCCGGAATAATGGCAAGCGTCAGAGGGATCTTAAGCCTTACAGTGGTTCCGGCGCCGAGGACCGTCTGGATGTCAATGCTTCCGCCAAGCTTTTCCACATTGGTCTTCACCACGTCCATTCCGACCCCGCGGCCGGAAATGTTGGTTACCTTCTGGGCGGTGGAAAAACCCGGCTTAAAAATGAGGGCCAGGGCCTCCCGATCACTCATCTTTTCGGCTTCCGCCGGGGTAATAAGCCCCTTTTCAATGGCCTTCTGCTTGACTTTTTCCACATCAATTCCCCGGCCGTCGTCTTCGATCTCAATTACCACCTGACCGCCTTCATGATAGGCCCGCAGAACTAAGGTCCCAACCGGGGGTTTCCCCATCTGGACCCGGATGTCCGGCTCTTCGATCCCGTGGTCAATGGAGTTTCGGACCAGGTGGGTGAGGGGATCTTTGATGGCGTCAATGATGGAGCGATCAAGCTCGGTATCCGCCCCTTCAATGCGGAGGTTAACTTTCTTGCCTGTGGAACGGGCCAGATCCCGCACGATGCGCGGAAACTTGTTGAAGACGTTTCCGATGGGCTGCATCCGGGTCTTCATGATCTTTTCCTGGAGCTCAGTGGTCACCAGCGAAAGATTCTGGGTGGCATTCTGAAGCTCCGCATCGCTTATGCGGGAAGCAATTTGCACCAGACGGTTGCGGGAAAGGACGAGCTCTCCGGCAAGATTCATGAGCTGGTCAAGGAGCTTTACATCCACCCGCACGTGAGTCTCGGTAAGGTGAACGTGAGGCACTCCTTTATCTTCCTTCTTTTTGGGGGATGCCAGAGCAGGTTTGGGCGCTTCAGGCTTGCTTTCTGCCTTGGCCTTACCTTCCTCAGAAGGGGCCGCCTTCTCTTCGGCCTTGGGTTCTTCCTGGTCCTTTTGGGATTCCGCTACCGCCTGAGCTTCTTCTGGCTTCTCTTCTGAAGGGGGCTCTTCTGAGGGTTTCTGTTCTTCGGCTTTGCTCTCCTGAGCCGGGGCTTCTTCGGCCTTCTCTTTCGGCGGTGCACCGCCACCTTCTGCCTTTTTGGCCACCTTTTCGGCAAAGTTTCTCAGGTCAACCAGAAAATCAAGATAGGTCTCGTCAACCGGTTCCTTTCCGGTCTCTTCAAGGGCCGCAATAATGGCCTTAATGTAATCCACGGCCTTAAGGAGCATGTCTATGGTTTCTTCGTCAGCCACCACCAGGCCGTCGCGAAGCTTGGAGAGGATATCCTCGGCGAAATGGGCGATGGCCTCCAGGGTCTTGAAGCCGAAAAAGCCTGCGGTCCCTTTGATGGTATGAATGGTGCGGAAAATACTTGAGAGAAGCTCCCGGTCTTCGGGGTGTTGTTCAAGCTCTACGAACTCTTCATCAAGTCTTTCAAGATTTTCCTTGGCTTCAGTAATAAAATCTTTAAGGACATCTTCTTCAAAACCCATAAGTCCCTCCTGGCTCATTTGCTAAATAATTCGAAAAAAACAGCGCTTATCTTTAATCTTAACCCTCCCACTGGTAACAGATGGTGCGCCCGATCATCTTTCTCTTAAAGCCCGCAGGAAGCCCCTGAGGGCTTTCCGTGGCCCCCAGGAAGAGATAGCCCTTGGGCTTCATGACCCTGGCAATATTTTGCAGGACCTTGGCCTTTACCTCGGGCGAAAAATAGATGAGCACGTATCGGCAAAAAACCACGTCGAACTTGCCAAGGGTGGGGGGGAGAGGATCTACAAGATTGAGCTTGCGAAAAGTGATCATGCGGCGGAGCTTTTCGTTCACCACCCACTTGGCACCGTTTTGTTTGAAGTATTTGACGAGAAAGGTCACCGGAAGCCCGCGGTTTACTTCTATCTGGGAATAAGCCCCCTGCTCTCCCTTCTTCAGGGCTTCACGGGAAATGTCTGTGGCCAGAATCTGGATGCGCCAGGAGAGGAGATCCGGGAAATATTCGTGAATAAGCATGGCGATGCTATAGGCCTCCTGGCCGGTAGAAGCCGCCGCAGACCAGAACCGAAGCTCCTTCTCCCGCGCCCTGAGTTCTTTAAGCTCCGGGATCACCACCTTGCGCAGGGCCTCAAAGGGGTGCTGATCCCTGAAAAAGTAGGTTTCGTTGGTGGTCATGGCCTCGATGATGTCGTCCTTAAGCTGGGGGGTAAGACGCCTTGAGGCCATCTGATAGAGTTGCTCCACATCGCGCAGGTTGAGGGCGCGGGCCAGTTCTCGCAGACGGCTCTCAATGAGGTAAGCTTTCTCCTCTTTGAGGACAATACCACTGTGTTTTTGCACCAAGTCCGCAAAAAACCGGTAAACTTCTGGTCTCATACTGCGATCCGTTGCAAGAATATTTTTTGGAGAAAGTTTGGTATCTCCTGGAGAGGAAGCACGTAATCGGCGATACCGGCTTCCACTACAGCCCGTGGCATCCCGTAAACCACGGAGGTGGCTTCGTCCTGGGCCACGATAAGGGCCCCTTTCTCTTTCATCAGTTTGGCACCGGCCAGGCCATCGTGCCCCATGCCGGTAAGGATGACACCCACACTACGGCCACCATAGACTTTGGCCACGGAACGAAAGAGGACATCTACCGCCGGCCGACAGCTATTTTCAGGTGGCCCTTTATGAAGGTGTATGACCTTGTTCGTGCCCACCGCCTTCACTTCCATGTGTTTATCTCCAGGGGCAATAAAGACTTTGCCAGGCCCGAGAGGGTTTCCCTCCGAGGCCTCCATAACCTTTAAGGCGGAGAGTTGATCAAGCCTCTGGGCCAGCTGCGCGGTAAAGATGGGAGGCATGTGTTGCACGATGAGAATAGGGACCGGAAAATTTCCGGGAAGGCGGGGGATCACCTCTGCCAGGGCCTTGGGGCCCCCGGTGGAAACTCCTATCGCCACCACTTCCCGTTTCCCGGAAATGATTGGCCTCGAATAAACCGGCCTTGAGGCCGGGCGCGGACGAGAAACCAGAGGGGCTTTTACAGGCCGCGGAGAAGGCCTGGGGACGGCGGACTTGATCTTGGGGACCAGCTCTTCCTGAATGCGCTTTATGCTCTCAGAAAGAGAACGACTCGAAGGCTTGGTGACGAAGTCAAAGGCCCCAAGGGAGAGGGCTTTTATGGTCTCTCTGGCCCCCTTCTCCGTAAGGGAGGAGAACATGATTACTCTGGCCTGAGGATAAACCCTGCGGAGCTTCTCAAGGGCGGTGAGCCCGTCCATGATGGGCATTTCGATATCGAGAGTGATGACATCCGGGCGCAGACGGGGGGCCTTCTCCACCGCTTCCTTACCATTTCCGGCCGTCCCAACGACCTCTATCTCGCGATCCGCGCGCAAGGCCTCGGTAATGAGCTTGCGCATGATGGGGCTGTCATCAACCACCAAAACTTTGATTCTCTTCACGAAAAAGCCTCCTCAAGTAGCCAGCGAATCTTGTTCTCAAGCATTTCCTGGTCAAAAGGCTTCATAAGGTATTCGTTGGCCCCGGCCATAATGGCATCTATTACGCTCTTTTCCTGATTCTCCGTGGTGACCATCATAACTTTGATATGATCCCAATCTTTGTTTTCGCGCACTTTCTTGAGAAATTCGTAACCGTTCATCACCGGCATGTGCCAGTCGAGGAGGATCAATCTGATATCCGGGTTTTCGCGCAGGACCTTAAGGGCCTCCTCTCCATTTTCGGCCTCCACGACCTCGTAACCCATCTGTGCCAGATATCGCCTCTCTATTTGCCTGATGGACTTGGAATCATCGACCACCAATACCTTCATAGAAATCTCCTCGCCATCCCAAGGCGCTTTTTAATCTCTCTACTACTTCGGCATCTTGCCTCAGATCCTTAAGCCAAATTCGAAAGGCAACCGGCTGCCCGAAAACCTTTGTACTCCCAAAAATCTAGCAAATTTCTCGAGATCTTAAGTAGGCTGACATCTGCCTCACAATGACAGGTATGCAAGTCGTTGGGGGTGAACATTGAACAACGCCATACTACTAGGCACTTCCGTTAAAATCTCTCAAGATTTCAAATAAGTTAATTTTTTCCTTAAAGTCAAAACCAAAAAATCCGATATGGAATGGCAGCAAAAACTTTGAGGGGGTAACGATGAATTTCTGGCAAAGGCTTTCGGTAAGAAGCAAACTTTTGGGGATGGCAGGGTTGGGAATTTTATCTTTAGTGGTGGTTTTTTTGATAAATTATTTTTATGTCCAAAAAACTAACCATTCCTTAAAAAAGTACGAGGATACTTTTAAAATTACCGAACATTTTGATAAGATTGAAGACGATATAGGCCAGATTGAAGACACATTCAGTAGTATTCTTTTAGGGGAAATAAGCCCCCAAGAAGGGGCCCGGGAACTCGATAATTTACTTTCACTCGTTAAAAAAGACTGGGAAGAATTTTTGAAAAAGGCAGAGACCGAAAAGGATTTTGCCGATTTGACCCATCTCAAAGACTTTTTCCAGAAACTTTCTCCTAAAATGACAACCGCGATAGAGACTTTACAAGCCGGAGACACGGAAAATTTCAAAAACATACTCCGCCGAGACCTTGGGCCATTATTTGAAGATTTCGAAAGATATAGCGACAAATTAGCAAATTTTATGGATCATAGATCGGATCTTTCTTATCAAAGCATCGTAAAGGATTTAACCGAGGCAGAAAAGGAGATTCTTATCGTTTTCTTGGGTGCCCTTTTCTTTTTGGGATTTTCAAGCTACGCTCTTCTTCGTCAGCTTGAGAAAAATCTCAGAGAAACAATGGAAACCCTGGTCGAGATGGGCCAAGGTAGATTTTTTAAGAGTGTCTCCGTCAACTCCCAGGACGAGCTTGGAAAACTTGCCCGGGCCTGTAATTCCTTAATTTGTGGCATAGGTCAGATCCTTAAGACCCTAAAAGTCCAGACCGAGGCCCTCACCAGGGCCTCTCAAAATCTCTCCCGGGTGGAAAATACGGTCAGCGATAATGCCCATGATATAGGACATTTCGCCCGTGAGGTAGCTGCCGCTGCCGAGCAGGTTACCGAAAACTTAAAGACCGTCTCTCAGGCCATTGAAGAGCTCAGCACCGCCACCCAGGAAATTGCTCAGAATGTTAACGAGACCGCAAACATTTCCCAGGAAGCACGGGAGAAGGCCGAAGTTGCCACCCGTGTCATCTCAAGCCTCAAAGAAAGCTCTGAGAAGATCGGGCAAATCGTGCAGGTTATCAACCAGATTGCCGATCAGACCAATCTCCTGGCCTTAAACGCCACTATTGAAGCCGCCCGGGCCGGAGAGGCCGGAAAGGGCTTTGCCGTCGTGGCCAACGAAGTCAAAGAGCTTGCCAAACAGACTTCTGAGGCCACCGAAGAGATCGCCGGCATGGTGAGCACCATCCAACAAAATGTGGATCAGGCGGTAGAAGCCGTGCACTCCGTTGACGAAATTATCGCCAAGATCGGAGATCTCTCCACCGGTATCGCCTCTGCCACAGAGGAACAAACCGCCACCACCGAAGACATCAACCGCAGCGTGCAGGAAGGCATAAGCGGTGTCATCCAGGTGAACGATCAGATCAAAGAACTGGCCAACCGGGCGAGTCATCTGGAGGAGATATCTGCCGAACTGAAACTCGCTGAAGAGGCGGTGGCAGACATCGTGGAAGAGATTGGCACCGTCAATCAATCATTTGAGGTAAGAGAGGAAGCCTTATCTCAGGCTTCACAGGAGGCGGGAGAAAGCATCAAGGTGCTTGGTATGACCCTTGAACACTTCCAGTGGCGTGAAAGGCTCTTAATTGGCATTCTGGAGAAGAAAAGACCCAACGTCCACACAGATCCCTCCCGTTGTGCCCTCGGGAAATGGCTGGCTTCTTTCAGGGCCCCGGATACCGAAACCGGAGAGATCGTCAGGCGCCTTGACCCCGAACACCAGGAGCTCCACAGAAGCGCCGAAGAAGTAATCCACCTCATCGAAAAGGATGCCCCCACCAAAGAAGTCTATCCGGTGTTAAAGGAGAAAATTTCTCCCAAAGTGAAGCGCGTCGTTAGCTACCTTACAGACCTCCGGAAAAAGCTTGAAAAGTTTGGTTAATCCCACCCCTCCCCAGCCCTCCCCTAGCAGGGGAGGGAGCAATTCCCCCCTTTGCAAGGGGGTAGGGGGGTTCGTTCCCTTTCAAAAGGGGGCTCAAAAGAGGTTAAATTTCCATGCGTCAGAGAAGGTATCTCTATAATCAGAGGCTCAAAGAAAAAGCCCGAAAACTCCGAAAAGAGCCAACCCCCGCAGAAAGAAAACTCTGGCAGGTCTTACGCAAACGCCAGTTTCAAGGAATTAAGTTTCAGCGTCAAATACCTATCGGATCATATATTGTGGATTTCTGTGCTTTTGACCCCAAGGTGGTGATCGAAATTGACGGCGATAGCCATTACACTCCCAAAGCCCAAAGGGCAGATAAAAAACGCGACCGTTTTTTCAAAAAACTCGGATTCCGGGTATTTCGCTTTACGAACCAGGAAATTCTCAAAAATCTAGAAGGAGTCTTGGAGTATTTAAAATTCCACCTTCCTTAAAGACCCCTCCCCTAGCAGGGGAGGGAGCAATTTCCCCCTTTGCAAGGGGGGTAGGGGGGTTCGTTCGCCACTCGCCCTTCAAAGTAGGCCGTAGTGGCGCAGGATTTCGGCCAGGCGTTTGTCTGCTTTGGCAAGTTCACGCAGGGCCTCTATCAGGGAACGAAGCTTTCCTTCCCTCTCAAGGTAGGCTACCGTCTCCTCCTGGGCCTTGCGGATAATGGTGCGCCGGTCCCACCAGGCAAAGGCAATCACCGCCACCACGAGCGAGGTAAAAATCGCTGCCAGCACCTTCATAAAAAAGAGCTGCTCTTCAAAACGCTTGTTCATGTCCGCCCGGAGCTCTTCAAAGCGCTTGTTAACTTGTTCAAAACGCTTGTTTGTGTCTGCCCGGAGCTCTTCAAAGCGCTTGTTCATATCTTCCCGAAGCTCCTCAAAGCGCCTGTCAACTTGTTCAAAACGCTTGTCAACTGACTCTTTGAATTCTCGAAATTGGGCCTCAAGCACCGCCTGCCTCTTTTCCATCTCAAGGAGTTTTTCGTAGATCATCTCGTTGGTCACCCTAAGAGCCTTATCTCCCGCCAGGCTCACCCCTGACAACACCACCAGGAGAAGAAAAAGTGCCATTAGAAAAAGACGGCTTTTTCTCATAAGTCCTCCCTACCCTCTCTTCGCTCACTCCTAATTATTAGCCATTTACCAAGAATTGGGAATGGCAAATAGGAAAGAGGTACACCCCTCTTCCCCATTTGATAAAAAATATCGGCCTTTGACCTATTGGAAGTCTAGACCTTGGGCAGCAACTGATGCACTTTTTTAAAGCAGAAGCCCATCACTATCCGGGCTCTGGAGGCCTCGGCAAGCCTTTGGGCCTCCTCGTTTACGATCCCCTCCTGGAGCCAGATGTTTTTGACCCCACGCGCCAGGGCCTCTTCCACGATGGGCAACACTAGATCCGGCCGCCGAAATATGACTACCGTGTCAATTTTTATTTCGGGTGGGATGTCACGCAGAGAAGGATAACATTTCTTTCCGAGGATCTCTTTTTGCCCCGGATTGACCGGAATGACCTCAAAGCCCTTCTCCAGGAGATATTTCATCACCTGGTGGCTTGGCCTTTCCTCTTTGGGGCTTGCCCCCACCAGGGCGATGGTCTTCGTCTGGCGAACTATCTCGAAGGCCTGCGGCGGCACATTGGTGTAATCCGGAAGTTTGCAGGCCTCCATCTAGATGGCCTCCAGAAAGGAAGGAAGCTTGTATTTCATCTCCGCCAGGGCTCTCGCCCGGTGACTGAGCTTGTTCTTTAACTCCAGCGGGATTTCGGCAGCCGTCTTTCCAAGCTCCGGAATAAGAAAAACCGGGTCATAGCCAAAGCCACCTTCCCCACGGGGCCTGGGGGCAATAAGGCCTTCCCACACCCCTTCGGCCTTAAACCAGTGCCCGGAGGGATGAAAGACCACGATTACACAGCGAAAACGGGCCGTTCTTTTTTCAAGAGGGGTGTCTTTTAGTTCCTCAAGGAGTTTTTGGATATTTTCTTCGTCTGTGGCCGAATCCCCGGCATAGCGGGCAGAATATATCCCCGGAGCACCACCCAGGGCATCTACCTCCAGGCCGGAATCATCAGCCATGGTCAGATGCCCGGTAGCAAGGGCTATCTCTCTGGCCTTTTGAAAGGCGTTTTCAAAAAAGGTCTTGCCTGTTTCTTCCACCTTTGGGGCCTCCGGGAAATCGGCAAGGCTTTTTACCTCCAGATCCACATCCGAAAGTAAAGCCTTTAGCTCTTTTACTTTTCCGGAATTTCTGGTGGCCAGAACCAGTATTTTTTCTCTTTTTTTCTTAGGCATTTTCTAACACCTTCTTCTGGATATTTATGAGACGGGCTATTCCCTTTTCGGCAAGCTCTCGCATGCGGCTGAAAGCCTCCCAGGGGAAAGGAACCTTTTCAGCCGAAGCCTGGATTTCTACTATCTTACCCTCACCGGTGAGGACGAAATTGGCGTCCACTTCAGCCAGGGAATCTTCTTCGTAAGTGATGTCAAGAAGGATCTCGCCCCCCACCAGGCCACAACTTATGGCGGCAAGGGTTTCCCGCAGGGGATCGCGAGAAAGGCTCCCTTCCCTTAGCAATTTGCGGAAGGCAAGGGCCAGGGCCACCCAGGCCCCGGTGATGGAGGCCGTCCTGGTGCCCCCGTCAGCCTGGATGACATCACAATCCACCCAGAAGGTCTGCTCCCCGAGAAGGGTTAAATCCACCACCGCCCGGAGTGACCTCCCGATGAGACGCTGGATCTCATAGGAGCGGCCCCGCTTTCCGGCCACGGAGTCCCTGGGGGTGCGGGAGTGCGTGGCCCGGGGAAGCATGGCGTATTCGGCGGTAATCCAGCCCATGCCGGTATCTTTAAGAAAAGGCGGGACCTTCTCTTCCACCGAAACGCTACAGATGACCTTGGTTTCCCCCAACTCAATGAGGGCTGAACCCTCGGCGTATTTTAAAAAATGGGGGATTATTTTAACCGGTCGGAGTTCGTCCGGTGCCCTTCCGTCTTGGCGCATACCTCGCTTTTAACAAAGGTTGTGTGCAAGTCAAATTTACCTGCCGGGGTTAAAGAAAGATTGATCCCAATCCCATGGGTTGGACAGGCTTTAAGACAATTTAAGCAACGAATACACTCGCATCCATTTATCTCTTCAGGAATTTTTAAGTTGAGCGGGCACACCTTCCGACACAGGCCACAATTAAGGCAGTCTTCCCCTCGCCAGTTGAGTTTCACTAGACTTATGCGGTTGAAAAAACCATAAATAAGCCCCAGGGGGCACAAAACCACGCAGAAAAAACGAAAATAGAAGACACAAAGAAGGATGATGAGCCCCAGAAAGCTGAGTTTCAGGAAAAAAAGGCCTTTTACCAGCGCCCGGAGCTCAGGGCGTAAAAGGAGATTGAAGATCCCGGCCTCAAGGGTTCCCGCCGGACATACCAACCTGCAGAACCACACCTTCCCGTAGCCGGTTGCTCCCACCCAAAAAAGGGGCAAAAAAAGAACCAGCAGGAAAAGGGCCACATATTTGAAATATTTCAGGAAAGAAGGCAAGACCTTTTTGGGGGATGGAATACGAAAGAGAAGTTCCTGCAGGAGCCCGAAGGGGCAGACCCAGCCGCAGATAATTCGCCCCAGCAGGAGGCCGTAAAGGAAAAAATAACCCAGAACATAGGACAGAGCTGAGAAGGCCTGCCAACCCAGGGCCTTAAAACTTGCCAGGGCCTGCTGAAGGCTTCCGAGAGGGCAGGCAAAGAGGGCCAGGGGGCAGGAATAGCAATTGAGGCCGGGGAAACACACACCCTTAAGACTTCCCCGGTAAAGGCCCTTCTGCCAGAAGGTGGCCCCATTGGCGTTGGCTAAAAGGGCAAAGAAGAACTGGGTAAGCCTTCTTCGAGAAAAAAACTTCATTCAAGCCCCATGCAGGAAAGGCAAAGAGAGGCGGCCCGTGACCACACAAAGCTCAAGCCTCCGTGAAAAAGCCCCCAGGTCAAAAATCCCAGCCCCAAAAACCAGAGAAAGAAAATGATCCTTTTCATCGGGAAAGATGCCTCTTTACGCTTTCGACCTTGGTGCCCAGATGCACTTCTTTATCACGCCGGTCGTCAATTTTAAGGGCCGTATAAACCCGCCTGGCACCCGCTTTAAAGGGGAGTTCGTGAAGCTGCCGGGCAATTTGAAAGAGCTCCTCTACCTCCCCTTCAAGGATGGTTCCCATATCAGTTAAGGTGTGAGGAATGCCTCTTTCTTCGAGGTATTTCTTGACTTCCGCCACGTAACGCCCCAAACTGGTTGAACCCGTCCCCAGAGGGATGATACTTATTTCCATAAGGGCCATAAGCTCCTCCTTCAAGTTTTGGCCTTTTTAAAAATTCAAAAACAAGGAGAAGAGAAATGTCGAAGGTTATTTTAGCAGCTTTTCGCGGAGATCCCATGTGTTTTGTTCACGTCCTTTTGAACCTGCTTGATATGCAGGAAAAGGGTCTTGAAGCGCGTCTCATTCTGGAGGGCGAAGCCACCAAACTCCTGCCCCAGCTTGAGGACAAAGACTTCTTTCTCCATCATCTCTGGAAAGAAGTAAAGGAGAAAGACCTCCTTGAGGGTGTCTGCCGGGCCTGTGCTACCAAAATGGGAACGGTGGAGCTTGCTCAGGAACTTGACCTCCCCCTGCGAGACGAAATGAAAGGCCATCCCAGCCTGGGTCGTTATTTGAAAGAGGGCTGGCAGGTAATCGTCTTTTAAAGACTTCTGGCATGAAAAATTCACCTGCAGAAGTAGCCTTCAAGCTCAGGCAGGTATTTAAAGAATTTCCAGAGGGGGCGTTTTCTTATCTTTTTGGGTCTGTGGCAGAGGGAACAGCCGGGCCTTTAAGTGATATCGATATTGCCGTTTTACTGGATCCCTTCAGGCTTGAGAGCATCCTTCCGCTTCATAACGCCCTTTGCCGGGCCTTGAAACGCGACGAGATAGACCTTCTAATTTTGAATCAGACCAAAAATATCATTCTCCTGGAAGAAATCGTTCGTCATGGCATCCTTATTTATGAAAAAGATCCCATCGCCCGCCTGGATTTTGAGTGGAAAATTATTCACCAGGCCATTGATTTTCGAGAAACTCGAAAACGGATCTTCGGAGAGTTTTGAGCTTGCGCTGGAGAAGAGTTGGGGCTAAATTTTTCTTAGTTCTTGCGGGGAGTAGCGCAGCCTGGCAGCGCACCTGCCTTGGGAGCAGGGGGTCGGTGGTTCAAATCCGCCCTCCCCGACCATCTTCTACAAGAAGCCCATGAAAAGATTTCTCAAGATCTCCGGCATTATCTTTCTCCTCCTTTTACTCCTTCTGGCTGCCCTGATCTTTTCTCTTCCCTACCTGATCAATCTTGAAACCGTGCGCACCACCGTGGCCCACAAACTTTCCGAGCGTCTTAAGGCCGAAGTCCAGATCAAAGAGGCCTCTTTACACCTCTTCCCCCGCCTGGCCTTAAGGGTAGCAGGTGTCCGGATAGAAAACCCGGCCTATGGCCTCTTTCTCGAAAAGGGCGATCTGGCCTTAAGGCTTCTTCCCCTGCTAAAAAGGGAGGCCGAGGTCGAAAAATGCCTTTTGACGGGGCTTGAGTTTACACTCAAAGAAAAAAAGGCCCAGGGCGGGCAAAAATCATTTAGGTCTCAAGCCGCCTCTCAGAAAATTTTCCTTAAGACGGCAGAAATTCTTGAAAAACTTCCCGAAATCAGAATCCAGGTCAAAGACGGGGCCTTTTACCGGGAAAGGAAAGGACAGAAAATCCTCCTTCTAGAAGGAGATAAAGTCTTTCTGGCCTTCAAAAAAGACTTCCTTGAGCTTGAAATTAAAGGTAAGACCCTGGCCTCAAAGGCCCTCAAAACTTCTTTCAAGCTCTGGCCGCAGGAGAGACTTGCCGAGGGGCTCCTTCAGGTCAAACACCTGGATCTTTCAAAACTCCCTTTTGATAACCAGCCCCTTACCTCTTCTCTCAAAACGGATCTTTCTCTGGATCTTTCCTTCCGCTTTGAAGAGGGAAAATGGCACCTCGGCTTTACCGGCACGGCTCCCTGTATCCTGGCCCGTAAAGGAAAAATGCCTCTTCTTTTTGACTGTTCTGCGGTGGTGGGAAAGGCCACCCTGGCCCCCCAACAAATAGCGCTCGACATCAAAGAACTGGTGATGAAAAATCCGCTGCTTGAGGCTTACGGAAGCTTCAACTGGCAACCCCAGAAGACGGAGTTCGATTTCCAGATTGCCAGGGCCGACTGGACCGAGATCAGAAAACGTCTTCTCCTTTTCTTCGACCAAAATAAAGGTTTTCGGCGCTTTGCAAACATCGTGGAGGCCGGTGAGGCCGAAGAGGTCCACTTTAAGAGTGCGGCTCCCACGCCCAAAAAGCTCTTCAAGCTCAAAAATCTCTCTTACGAAGGCAAGGCCAAAAACGCGGTCCTTAATCTTCCCAGGCTAAACCTCAGGTTAACACAGGCCCAGGGTCGGGTTAGTCTTCAGAAAGGGCTCCTTGAAGTCAAAGAGAGCCAGGCCTTCTGCGAGAATGTATTTTTGCACCGGGCAGATCTTTCTCTTGACATCCCGCTTCTTAAAAAGAAAAAAGACAGCCCCTTTTTCTTTCGCACCCGTTTTGAAGGGTCTTTCAGAGGGCTTAAAAAGATCCTCTTGAGAGTGCCCCTGCCCTCTTCTCTGAATCGTGAACTTAAAAGCCTCTCGGGAAAAGGAACTCTCAAAGGAAGGGTCAAAATTTCCGGCACCCTCAAAAGGCCAAAGGTTAGCTTTGATCTTCACCCCGGCAATCTTGCCTTAAAATATCCTCGTTTTCCCCTGCCTTTAAAAGTCAAAGGCGGAAGCATCGGTTACCTCTCAAAGACGGTAACCTTAAGGGGTGTTCGCATCCAGACCCCTAAAAGCAGGCTTAGCGGAAGTGCCCAAATCTTTCTCGCCTCTCATCCCTGGGAGATTGACCTTTCCGAGGCCAGAGGGGTCCTCAACCTCAAAGAGACCTATCAGGTGCTTGAGACTTTCCCGGGGCTTTCCCCTTACCTTGAACGCTACCGTCTGGAAGGCAATAAGATCACCCTTATTGATGCCTCTTACCGGGGGCCTCTTACGGGAAAGACTTTTCTAAAAAAGGCCTCGCTTAAGGTTTCCGGCAAAAATTTAAAATTTTCCTGCCCCAGGCTTCCGGCCCCCCTCCTCATCGAGAAGGGAGAAATTGCCTATCGGGACTTTCGTTTCTCTTTCGGGCCCAGCCAGCTGACCTTCTTCGATAGCCTTTTTGAACTTACCGGAGAACTGGGGCTAAAGCCCTTCGAGATCTTTCTTACCGGAAGTGGAAATTTTCACCAGGAATTCGTCTCCTGGATCTTTGAAAAGGGGAAACTCCCTCAGGACTTCTTCCCCCGTCTGCCCTTAAAGGCCTCTTCTTTTGAATTTGAATGGAACCAAAATCATCTCCGCTTTGCCGGCAAACTGGAGATCAGCTCCCCCTCCTGGGCTAGTCTGATCTTTGAAAAGAAAGGCCCGCGCTGGCAATTGGAAGGCACGCTTTTCCCACAGGGAAAGGAAACCTTCAAATTCAAAATCGTCCGCAAAAAGAAACTTTCCCTGGCCCTTAAGGGTGAAATAGACCATCAGGTAATAAAACTGTTTCTTGCCCGCAATCCTTTTCTCCTCAAACATCTCGTCACCGATCTTAAAGGAGTCTTAGATCTTGATAATCCTGCCAGGAGCTATTTTTTCGGGACCCTGGAAGTCTCGCGTTTCAGAATACCTGATGCCCGTTTTCCGGTCTGGATAGAAAGCCTGGCCCTTGAAGGCTGCGAGAAGAAAATCCTCATCCACCACGGAGAATTCGATCTCAACGGCACCTCGCTTGAGGCCGAAGGGGAACTTTTCTTTTCTCCCAGATATCTTTCTTTTGAAGGGTCCGCTTACTCTCCTTCTGTGGTCGTTGAAGACCTTCTGGCCTTTATCAAACGCCCTTCGCCAGAAAAGAACACCGCCCCCAAAAGCCCTCCACCTAAACCGGGCTCCAAACTTGAGCTGGTAGTCAGGCTGGACCTTGAGGCCGATAGCGTCATTTACCGCAATTACGAATTTAGCCCCTTTAAGGGCACCCTTTTTTACCATCCTGGAAGTCTTAAGCTGGTCGTTACCGAGTCTTATCTCTGCGACATCCAGTTTCGGGGCTCCTTTGAAAAGAACGAAGAGGGAAAGAGTCTTGAGCTCTCCTTCCTGGAGCCTGAAGGCCGCTTTGAAAAGGCCCTTTTCTGTCTCTTTCACAAAAAAGACCTCAAAGGACCATTCGAGCTAAAAGGAGACCTGATCACCCACGGACGGAAAAAGCTCTTTGAAAAAAGCAGTGGCCAATTTCATCTCCGCTCCAGGGAAGGACACATCTACAAATTTAACGCCCTCTCCAAGCTCTTTGCCATCTTAAGCCCTATCGATATTTTCAGCGGCAATCTCCCGGATTTTTCAGAGAAGGGGATGGATTACGACCTCCTGGAAATAAAGGGAAAATTCAAGAAAGATTACCTCAAAATAAAGGCCCTTCAGCTCAATGCCCCCGGCCTGAGATTCTTCGGCACGGGAAAACTCTATTTTCGGGAGCAAAAAATAGATCTCACTCTCCTGGTCTCACCCTTTAAGGCCTTCAACGCCGTGGTAAGTAAGGTTCCCCTGGTGGGATGGGTGCTTACTGGAAAATCCAAGATGCTTCTTGCCGCCCCGGTCCGCATCACGGGAGACTTAAAAGACCCCACCGTAATACCCCTTGACCCGGTTTCGCTGGGTTCCCAGTTTTTGGGTATCGTGGGGAGGACTTTTAAGCTTCCTGTCAAAATATTAACACCACCGGAAAAAAAGAACGGAAAGGCTCCCTGATGCCGCGTTTTTCGGTACAGGAACATCACGCCAGTCATCTTCACTGGGATCTAAGGCTTGAGAAGGACGGGGTGCTCAAATCCTGGGCCATCCCCAAAGGGCCACCCCTTGAAATAGGAATAAGAAGGCTTGCCATTGAGACGGAAGACCATCCGCTGGATTATATTTACTTTGAAGGCGTTATCCCCCCGAGCCATTACGGGGCCGGCATCGTCAAACTCTGGGATAAGGGCCGCTACGAAATAGAATCCTGGGAGGATGACAAAATCGTCGTCTTCTTTGACGGCGAAAAGTTAAAAGGGCGCTACGCCCTCATCCGCCTGAAAGATAAAAATTGGCTCATGTTCAAGACCAAAAAGCA
The DNA here is from genome assembly GCA_026985945.1 of Thermodesulfobacteriales bacterium. Taxonomy (GTDB): domain Bacteria; phylum Desulfobacterota; class Thermodesulfobacteria; order Thermodesulfobacteriales; family Thermodesulfatatoraceae; genus Thermodesulfatator. The sequence continues at coordinate 2,874 of JALSPN010000260.1, read as the reverse complement.
GCCTAATGACGGCAGCCCCCGCCGTAAATCAGCTAAGTCATTAATAACGGAGGGCTAAAAATGCGTCTTTCAGAACGCTATCGCCAAATTATTCGGCAGACAGCGGAAAAGATTTTTGGAACCGGCACAAAGGTTTACCTTTTCGGGAGCCGTTTGGACGAGGCCCGACGTGGAGGAGATATAGATCTTTACGTTGTTCCGGCCTTTGAAGAAGATATTTATGAAAAAAAGACCCGATTTTTAGTGGAACTATGGAAGGCACTTGGAGAACAGAAAATCGATGTAATTATTGCCAGGGATCCACAGCGTCCTATCGAGCGGATAGCTATTGAGGAAGGAGTAAAGCTTTGACGAAAAGTTTACAAAACAAATTAGATGAAAAATTCAAAATTACCAGGAAACACCTGGAAATATTAAAGGGAGCCTTTACGAGGCTGCACGAAACTTTTGGCTCTATTTTAGATCGACAGGTTGTGGAAAGGGTCCAAGAGGATGAACATTTTCTTCCTTATTTAGATCAAATTGCTTATCGTTTTACCAAACTTCAGGAAGAATTAGGAAAAACAGTACGACTTTTTCTGATGTTAAAGGGAGAAGAAGCTGAAAGTCTTCCGATGATAGACTTAATCAACCTGGCAGAAAAGAGGGGCCTCTCCATTTCAGCAGAAAAATGGTGGGAACTTCGAAGACTACGTAACGTTTTGGTGCATGAATATCCTGATGAAACGGAAGAGGTGGCGTGGGCCCTGCATAGCATTGAAAAAGCCCTTCTGGAGATAGAAAGCCTTTTAAGAGAAATGGAAAGAAATTTTATCCTATTTAGGTCTTGAGCGATTTATCAGCCTAATGACGGCAGCCCCCGCCGTGGCCCCCGTGCCCGCAAATCCTAGGCTCAACTCTTAATCTTCCCGCCAGAAACTCCGCTACCGCTTCGTCAGCCGGAACCGGCGGGACTCCACTCACCACGGTAATGCCGAACTCTTCAAAGAACATAAGGGCCCGCATCCCCATCTGCCCACAGAGGATGTGTGTCACCCCAAGGCTTGCCAGCCAGCGGGGGATAACCCCGGGTTCGTGAGGTGGAGGAGGAAAGAGCCTCTTTTCAACCCCTTCGCTCCGGGGCTCGTAGATGGCGAAGAGGGGGGCGTGCCCGAAGTGCTCTGCCACCAGGTCTCCTTCAAGGGGAACGGCGATCTTCATGATTCTCCTCCTCGAAGATAATTTTGTGGAAACGGTTGCTTATTCCCAAAAGGGCCTTCCGGGCAGGGCCCCGGGACACCTCTGGCAGAGGGCGCCCGGCCCTTAAGGCCTCAAATACTTCCGGATCGTAAGGCACGGAGCCGAGCCTTACGAAACCTTCAATTGAAGCCAGCTCCAAAAGCTTTTCCGTAAGTTCAGGGGCCAGATCCGCCTTGTTGACGATCAGATAGCCCGGGATTCTGAAGTGTTTCAGCAGAGCTGCAAGCCTTCTGAAATCGTGAAGCCCCGAAACCGTGGGTTCTGCCACCAGAAGACAGAGAGAGACTCCGGAAAGAGAGGCTATCACCGGGCATCCCACCCCGGGGGAGCCGTCAATCAGAATAAAGTTTATCCCCTTCTCTTCTGCTAAGGCCCGGGCCCGTCTTTTCACCTCCACCACCAGTTTCCCGGAATTTTCTTCTCCGGGGTAAAGTTCTGCGTGCACCAAGGGGCCATAAGGGGTCTCCGAAACGAAGATCTCCCCGACTTCTTTCTCCCGCATGGAAAGCGCCTTTTCCGGGCAGAACCAGGCACACACCCCGCAGCCTTCACAATCAAGAGGATTTATCCTGAGGTCCTCACCTATGGCCCCAAAACGGCACTTCTCCCGGCAGAGGCCACAGCCGGTGCATTTTTCTTCTTCCTTTACTGGCTCCCAACCGGCAAAAAAGGGAGTGCGGGAAACGGGCCGTGGGGCGAGAAGAAGGGGAAGATTTGAGGCGTCTACATCGGCATCTGCAAGGACTTTGGGCTCCTTCCAGAGGGCGGCAAGGGCCGCACAGATGGTGGTCTTTCCCGTCCCGCCTTTTCCACTAAGAAGTAAAATTTCTTTCATTTTTCAGTTCATAAACCATCTTTTGAAAACTTTCCTTAAGCTCTGGCATTACCGCAAGAAGGCCCTCTCCCCGGGCGTAGGCCGCGGCTATCTCCCGCCGATGGGGAATTTCAAGAAGAAGGGGGAGATTTTCCCGGGCAAGGAAACGGTAAAGCTCCGGGTAATCAAGCCCGGCCCGGTTTACGATGACCCCGGCCGGCACCCCCAGGGCCCTTACGGCCTTTGCCGCCTGGGCCAGATCATGAAGGCCGAAAGGGCTTGGTTCGGTGACCAGGAGGCAAAAATCAGCTCCTCTTACCGCGGTAAGCACCGCACAGGCGGTGCCGGGAGGGCAATCGATAATGGTGTCGCCCTTCTCGCTTAGAAAGCGTTTTTTCAGGGCCTTGATGAGAGGTGAGGCCATGGGCTCTCCTACCTCAAGCACCCCGTAAGCAAGCTCCAACCCTTTCGCCTGGCCGAAGTAGAGCCTCCCGATACGCACCCTACCCTCTCCGATACATTTTTCGGGACAGACCTCAAGACACCCGTAACAGCCGTGGCACATCTCGGGAAAGACCATCACCGTTCCGGGAAGGGTCGTAATGGCCCTGAAACGGCAGATTTCCTTACACTTTCCACAAAAAGTGCAGCGGCTTTCGTCCACCTCCGGAACCATGCGATAGATTTCTTCTTCGGCGGAAATGTCAGGCTTTAAAAAGAGATGGGCGTTTGGTTCTTCCACGTCGGCATCAAGGAGCCTTGCCGAAAGCGCCTGGGCCAGGGCCACGGCAATGGTGGTTTTGCCCGTCCCGCCCTTCCCG
>JALSPN010000259.1 GCA_026985945.1 Thermodesulfobacteriales bacterium | reverse complement strand
CCGCAAGAAAACGTCATCACCGTCGGAGAAGATTATCAGAGAGGAAAGCTTCTTTTTGAAGCCGGCCAGAAAATCACCCCTTCGGTAGCGGGAGTGCTGGCAGGTTTGGGGATCACCCGTGTAACCGTAAGAGAAAAGCCCCGTGTGGGGATTATCTCTACCGGAGATGAGATAGTCCCTCCTGAAAAGCCCCTCTCTCCTGGAAAGATTCGTGATATTAACTCCTATACCCTTTATTCTGCTGCCCTAGAGGCCCAAAGTCTCCCTAAGCTCTACGGCATTATACCTGATGAAGAAAAGGTGCTCCTTGAGACTTTGCGTCGGGCCTTTTCTGAAAATGACGTCGTATTGATTTCGGGAGGTTCCTCGGTGGGGACGAGAGACTTCACCCTCAAGGCCATCTCAAAACTCCCTGAGGCGGAAATTATCTGTCATGGAATTGCGGTCAAGCCTGGCAAACCTACTATTCTGGCCAGGTCGAAAAACAGGGCCGTCTTTGGCCTGCCAGGGCAGGTGGCGAGTGCCCTTCTTATTTTTTACTTTCTTGTCCGTCCCCTTCTCCTCCATCTTCAAGGGGCCAGAGGCGAAAACCTTTTCCTCCCCAGAATTAAGGCCCGCGCTACCCGCAATATTCCCTCTACCCCGGGGCGAGAAGATTTTTTGAGGGTAAAGCTTGAAGAAACTGAAGAAGGCCTTTTCGCCCACCCTATTTTTAAAAAATCAGGCCTCATCTCTTCTATGGCAGAGGCCGATGGATTTTTGAGAATTCCTGAAAATGCGGAAGGAATTTACGAAGACGAACTGGTAGAAGTTTTTCTTCTCCCCTAAGCCACGGCCTTTTTGGAAGGGGCCTCTTTTAAGCGGCCAAATACAATCCTTCCAGCAGGGGTCTGGAGGAGGCTCGTGACCACGATTTCTACCTCTTTTCCGATAAAAGGGCGCCCGTTTTCGACCACCACCATGGTGCCATCCTCAAGATAACCAACTCCCTGGTGTTTTTCCTTCCCCTCTTTTAGCAGATGTATCTTGAGCGTCTCTCCAGGGGTAACTATGGGTTTTAAGGCCAGGGCCAGCTCGTTAATGTTGAGCACCGGAACCCCTTTGAGCCGCGCAATTTTATTGAGATTGTAATCGGTGGTGATGAGTTTGGCCCCAATTTCTTTGCAAAGCTCTACCAGCTTATCGTCTATCTCTTTGAGATGGGGGTAATCCTGCTCCACGATCCGCACTTCTACCGTGCCAGCCTCCTGAATGCGGTGTAAGGTGTCAAGCCCCCTTCGACCACGAGCCCGTTTGTTGGGATCAGGGCTGTCTGCAATATGCTGAAGTTCTGCCAGGACAAATTGAGGAATTATGAGAGGGCCATCGACCCATCCTGTTTCACAGAGATCTGCCAGGCGGCCGTCTATAATGGCACTGGTGTCAACTACCTTGGGGCATTCCCTCTTGGGAAAATGTTTGGAAACAAAAGAGACCGCATTGGAAACGCTCCCTGGCATACGGAATTCTTGGAATTTTTTTCCCCCCAGGACCAGCCCCAGGTAGCCGAAAAAGACCGAGAGCAGACCGTAAAGGAAGGCACTAAAAAGGCCGGAATTAAGCTGTTCAAAAACAAGAGAAAGGAGCCGGGCCAGCCCCAGCCCTAAAAAAAGCCCCACCGCACCGCCAATGATTACTGGAAGAGGAACCTTGCGAAAAAGCCTTTCGATAAAGATGGCAAGGCCAGCTATCCCGGCTCCTACCACCAGCCCGAGATAAGGAAGCCAGGGATAACCGCTGGCCTGGGGAAGATTCTTAAAAGAGAAATAGCCTAAAAGGCTGCAAACAAGGACCAGAAGGGCTATCAAGAGGTGTTTGACCACCCATTACCCTCCATCATTACCCGCCCAACATGGAATTGATTTTTTCTTCGATCTGCTTTTCTTCAAGGCCTTCCGCCAGAGACAACTCCTTAACCAGAAGACTTTTGGCCGTATCCAGCATGCGCCGTTCTCCAAAAGAGAGCTGTTTGTCCCGGCTTATGATGTGAAGGTCTCTTAGAACCTGGGCCAGTTCGTAAATAGAACCGCTTTTGATCTTTTCCATGTATTCTCGATAACGCCGGTTCCAGGTCTGGTGGTTGAAACTTACCTTTTTCTCGCGCAGGATATCGTAAACCTTGTTTGCCTCTTCTTTGGAAATGATGCTTCGCAGGCCAATGCGGTCAATGTTATCCTTGGGGATGAGAACGGTCATGTCATTGTCAAGAATTCGCATCACAAAAAAAGTCTTCTCCACCCCACCAATTACTTTTTTTTCCTCTGCTTCAATGACCCCCACGCCATGAGCAGGATAAACGGCCATGTCACCTACACTGAACATGGCAAACCTCCCGCCAAAAATTATTTTATAAAATTTTACCACTAAAATGGGCTTTTGGGAATTAACCAAAATTTCTCCAAATTCCCGGTTAAGTCCCTCTGTCAGAAAGGGGGCGGGAAGTGGAAGTCGGAAGTATTATGAGCTTTCACTCCCCGTCCTCCCCCCGTGGGGAGGGGCTATGCAAAAGCTCAAATCAGCGCGGTTAAAGCGGCTCATGGCCTTTGAAAGGCCTTCTAGCAGGAGAAAATCAAGGGCTTCTAACGCCCTTCCGATCACCTTTTCCACCAGGGGCCATTCTTCTTCCGAAAAGGGCGAAAGGACATATTCCCGCACCGGTATTCCTTCAGGAGGTCTCCCTATTCCCAGCTTCAGCCGGGGAAATTCTCTGGTTCCCAGGTGTTCTATAATGGAAAGAACTCCTCTGTGACCTCCTGCTCCCCCTTTAGGGGTAAATTTTATCCTGCCAAGGGGCAAATCCAGATCGTCATGCATTACCAGGATCCGTTCAGGAGTAATTTTCAGTTTTTCAGCCCACGGGGCCACCGCCTCTCCGGAAAGATTCATAAAAGTCTGAGGTTTCAGCAGGAAAACGTCTCTGTAGGTGGCTATTTCGCTTTCGAAAGGACCCTTTTCAAAGACTAAACCCTTTTCAGCGGCAAAGGCCTCAAGCACCAAAAAGCCAAAGTTGTGGCGCGTTAACCGATAACGGGGCCCCGGATTCCCGAGGCCCACCCAGAGCCAGGAGTATGTGGGCATTTATTCTTCTGAGGTGGCCCCAGAGGTTTCTTCTGTGGTACCTTCTTCGGCTTCTTCTACTTTCTCTTCCTCAGGGGCAAGAATGGTTACCACCGGTTCATCAGGATTATCAAGATAGCGCACCCCTTCAGGTGGAGTAAGATCCCGCACGTGGAGCACGTCTCCCATCTCGAGTTCGGTAACATCTACCTCTATTTTGTCAGGAATTGCCCCGGGCAGACACGCCACCGTCATGGTGTGAAGAAGTTGCTGGAGATGGCCACCAGTCTCTACTCCCTTAGCCTTTCCAACAATTACGATCGGGACCTCTACCTCAACCTCGCGCTCCATAGAAATTTCGTAAAAATCCACGTGAATTATCTCATCAGTTACCGGGTGATACTGGAGCTCCTTTACCAGAGCCAGTTTCTGGGCGGTAGAACCATTGTCTTCCAGAGTAAGATTGAAAAGGATCTGTTCCCCACGATAGCGATAAAGGACTTTCTTAAGCTCGTTAGCTTTCACCGCCAGGGGAACCGGCTCTGATCCGGGGCCATAGATAATGCCCGGGATAAGCCCCTGATTGCGGAGCTTGCGTGCTATTTCCTTACCGGTCTTGTGCCTTACCGAGGCACTCATCTCAACAGTCTTCATGGTTTAACCTCCTTCAAAAGACTATACAAAAAGGGAGCTTACGGAATCGTCGTTGTGGATGCGTCGGATAGCCTCCCCTAATAGCCTGGCCACCGAAAGGACCTTGATCTTTTTGATTTTTTGGGCTTCCTCCCGCAGAGGGATGGTATCCGTAACGACTACACTTTTCATGGGAGATTTCTTGATGCGTTCAAGGGCCGGGCCGGAAAGGACCGGATGAGTAGCCATCCCGTGGACTTCCCTGGCTCCCCGCTCCTCAAGGGCTTCTGCGGCCTTGCACATGGTGCCGGCGGTGTCAATCATGTCATCAAGAATTATGGCCACCTTGCCTTTTACGTCTCCCACCACGTTCATTACTTCACTTTCATTGGGCCGCAAACGCCTTTTGTCTATAATGGCCAGACCGGCCTCAAGCCTTTTGGCATAAGCCCGGGCCCTCTCCACCCCTCCGGCATCAGGAGAGACGATAACTAAATCTTTGCCGCGAAATTCCTCTTTGAGATACTGAATCAGGACCGGAGCGGCGTAGAGATGATCTACTGGAATGTCAAAAAATCCCTGGATTTGCCCGGCATGAAGGTCAATGGTGAGCACTCTCCTTGCCCCAGCAACGGTGATTAAATTAGCCACCAATTTGGCAGTAATAGGGGTGCGAGGGACCACTTTGCGATCCTGACGGGCATAGCCATAATATGGCATGACAGCTGTTATCCTCCTTGCTGAGGCTCGCCTTAGAGCATCCACCATGATCAGGAGTTCCATCAGATGATCATTAACCGGTGGACAGGTAGGCTGGATCACAAATACATCAGCCCCGCGCACATTCTCTTTGATTTCTACGTAAATTTCTCCATCACTAAAAGTTTTAACCACCGCCTGCCCCAGAGGAATGCTGAGATAGGCTGAAATTTCTCGGGCCAGCTCCGGATTGGCATTACCGGTAAAAATCTTCAGATGATTGATAAACATTACGATCCCCCCTCAGGGATATAATTAGTTGCCAGGAAGGCTCTTTCCCCTTCCTGACAAAAAGCACGAAAGGCTTCCTTAGCCGTAGCTTCATCTTCAAAAACTCCAAAAATACTGGCCCCACTCCCGGAAAGTAAAGCCGCCCTGGCCCCTTTTTCAATGAGGGCCTCTTTGCGCCTTTTAAGTTCCGGGTAGAGCTCAAAAATCAGGGATTCAAAATCATTAACCAGCCCCTGCTTCCACAAGGGCTGGCCCGGCTCATAATTAGGGGGTTCAGAAGGAGTTGTCAACCTCAAATTTTGATACGCCCAGGCGGTAGAAATTTGAACTGGCGGGCTCAAAATTACATACCAGGCCGGATAAGTGGGCCAGGCAGAGAGTTTTTCGCCCACCCCTCTGCCAAGGGCCGTGCTGTAAGGAAAGAGAAAAAAAGGCACATCTGCTCCAAGCTCCCTTCCCAGAGCAAACAATTCTTTATCTCCCAAAGCCCTAAAACGCCTTTCCAGGAAGAGAAGGACCGCCGCCGCGTCACTGCTTCCTCCCCCAAGGCCCGCCCCCACCGGAATGTTTTTCTGAAGTCTGAGATTCATCCCAAAATGAAGGCCTGTCCTTTCCTGGTATTTCCGGGCCGCCCGAAGACAAAGATTTTCCTCCCCGGCAGGGACTCTTTCACCAGAAACCTCAAGCTTTAAAAAAGGGGGATCGGTTAGTTCAATCATCAGGTGGTCAAAAAGGGTTATTTTCTGAAATATGGTATATAATTCGTGATAACCGTCTTCGCGACGAAAAAGCACACGAAGGGCAAGGTTAATCTTTGCAGGGGCTTTAATTTTAACCGCCACTTACTTTCAGGTAGAGCAGCCGAAGTTCATAAAGGATGTTTTCCAGAAGTTTTTCTTCTTCTTTGGTAAGGTTGCCTCTGGTTTTTTCTCGCAACATGTCAAGGATGTCTATCGTCTGGCGGGCCAGGGCCAGATCTTTTTTCTTCTGCTGGGTGTGAGGATCAGGAATCTCTCCGAGATGCACCAGAGCCGAAGTATTCAATGAAAGAATGAACATACTAAAATTTACCGGTGGCAACTCCCGGATTTCTTCTTTTTCTGCCATTTTTTCCCTCGTTTTGATCTTTATTGTGAAATTATTTTATCACCAGAAGAGGAATTTTGGAGATGCCCAGGAGTTTTGCGGTCACGCTTCCAATAATGAGCTCGGAAAGTTTTGATTTCCCTTGATAGCCTACAGCCAACAAATCCAGGCCTTCATTTTCGGCATAAGAGGCCATGCTTTCAGCGATAGCCCCTTCTAGTATGACCCCTTGATAGGGGATTCCCTGTTTTTGGGCCTCTTCTGAAGCTCGCGCCAGGATAGCTTCTGCTTCCTTGCGTAATTCGGCCTCCAGTTCCACCATAGAGGCCCCGTATTCTGCCAGATCCACCGGGATCGGTAAAACGTGAAGGGCTACCACTTCGGCCTCAAGTTTTTGAGCCAGATCTAGGGCCTCCTGCAAGGCCTTGTAACTGGCGGTAGAACCGTCCAGACCAACGCCTATCTTTTGAATTTTTACATCCATCTTTATCCTCCTAACGGGCACATTCCTTGGTGCTTCCTTTGATTTTTTCAAGCGCGTGTTTAAGGACCGGCAAAATCACGCCCAGGGACTCTTCCACCGCCTTGGGGCTTCCGGGAAGATTGATAATCAGGCTTTCTTTTCTTACGCCTGCTATACCACGGCTTAGCATGGCAAAAGGGGTATGTTTAAGCCCTTCAGCGCGAATGGCCTCCGAAATCCCCGGCACTTCCTTTTCGATGGCCGCTTTGGTGGCCTCAGGTGTAACATCCCGGGGGGAAAGCCCCGTCCCCCCGGTGGTAATAATCAGGTCGAGCCCCTTGCGATCCACCCAGTCAAGCAGGACCACCAGAATCTCCTCGTAATCATCCGGAAGAATACGATAGGCAAGGACCTGAAAGCCGGCTTTCGAAAGCGCCTCTTTGATCAGGGGCCCACATAAATCTTCCCTTTCCCCCAGGGCTCCTTTGTCTGAAAGGGTGAGCACCCCGGCCGTGTATTCCATTATTTCTTTTCTGCCTCCTCCTGAGCTTTTACTTCGGCAATAATCTTCTCTGCAATTTGAGGGGGCACTTCCTC
>JALSPN010000258.1 GCA_026985945.1 Thermodesulfobacteriales bacterium | reverse complement strand
ACAAGGGGCCAGTTTTCGGGTTTTTCCCCTTTCCCCACCGCCAAACCGAGCTCGTAAGCCTCCTTAAGGGCGGTGGGATGTTCCCTGATGGCCCCTTTCTTTTCTATTCCCCGATAAAAAAGCCCGCCTTCATAACTGGCATAAATTGCGTCAAAAAAATAGCGAATGACCCGCTGCACCCCTTCAAAAAGCCTTTTCCCTTTGGTGGCTCCCAGAGAGAGGAAAATACCCCTTTTGGTCTTTCCCCCTGGAAGCTCCTTTTTGAGGACATATTTGCAGACCCAGCGGGCCTGAGATCTTTCCACCAGGGCCTGGGTATAAGAGGTAATGTTGTAAAAAAAGATGGGAGAGGCCACCACGATAATATCAGCGGCATCCAGCCCGGGATAGATCTCCTTCATGTCATCAGGGATCACGCATTCGCCTGTTTCGTCACACTCTCCGCACTCCAGGCAGGGTTTGATCTGAATACGATAAAGGTTTATTTTTTCGCACTCGGCCCCGGCCTCCCGGGCCCCCTTTAAAAAAGATTCCAGAAGGAGATCCGTATTCCCGCCCAGACGCGGACTTCCCTGAAAGGCCAAGATTTTCATCTTTCCTCCCCTTCAAAAGGTTGACTTACTTTATAAGTAATCTCAAAAAATAACAAGCAAAAGTTTTCCCCTTTTTGAGAGGGAGGAAATTTTTTGTTAAGAAAGGACCCATGAAAGAGAGCCCCCTCTGGGTGTTGAGCCATACTCCTAAGAGATTTGATCTGGAGGCCTTCCTGAAAGCCCGGCAAGAGGATTTCTGTTACGCCTTCCTGGAATCAAGCCGGATGAGCCCTGAGGATAGAAGGCATCTCTTATTTTCTAATCCGGAAAAGATCCTTCTCTGCCACGGCAAAGAAGATATAAACGGGTTTTTCAAAGAGCTTGAAAGGGCCCTTGAAGAAGGCTTTTGGGCGGTGGGTTTTTTCTCCTATGAGTTTGGCTACCTGCTTGAGAGAAGGCTTACGCGGTTTCTGCCCCCGCAGGGGCCTTTTGCCATTCTGGCACTTTTTAAGGCTCCCAAAGAGACCTTTTCGGCCGTTTGCAAGGCCTATCAGCCCGGGCCTTTAGATTTAGAAGATTTAAAACTTTCCCTTGCAAAAGAGGAATATCTTACGGCCATTGAAAAAATAAAAGCTTACATTGCTTCGGGGGACACTTATCAGGTCAATTATACGCTCAAATACCTTTTCACCACCTCTTCTTCTCCGGAAGAGATTTATCTCTCTCTCCGTAACAAACAGCGTGTTTGTTACGGAGGGATCTTTAAAATCGGAGATCTGGCAGTGGTGAGTTTTTCTCCCGAGCTTTTTTTGCGCAAAGAGGGGCCCCGTATCTGGACAAGGCCCATGAAAGGCACCGCTGCTCGGGGGTTGAACCGGGAGCAGGATCGGAAGATATCTTCCTGGCTGGCCTCAGACCCTAAAAACCAGGCGGAAAACGTGATGATTGTCGATCTTCTCCGAAATGATCTGGGCCGGGTGTGTGAGCCCGGAAGTGTCTTTGTGCCCAGGCTCTTTGAGGTGGAAAAATACGAAACCGTCTTTCAGATGACCTCTACCGTGGAGGGGCGTCTTAAGGAAACCTCTTTCGCTTCTCTTTTTTCTGGTCTTTTCCCGTGTGGTTCGGTGACCGGAGCACCCAAGATCCGCACCATGGAGATCATTGCAGAGCTTGAGAAGGGCCCACGAGGGGTTTACACCGGGGCCTTTGGTTTTATTTCGCCGGAGAAAGATTTTGTTTTTAACGTGGCCATTCGGACCCTGGTGCTTCAAAAGCAAAGGGCCGAATTTGGTATCGGTTCGGGAATCGTCTGGGATAGTATCCCGGAGAAGGAATACGAAGAATGTCTGTTAAAAGCCAGGTTCCTTACAGACCCCCCTCTTCATTTCTGTCTGCTGGAGACCATGCGCTTTGAGCCGGGTGAAGGGATAAAACTCCTCCCCTGGCACCTGGATCGCCTGCGAGAGGGGGCAGCATATTTTGATTTTCCCCTCGATGAAGCGGCCCTTAAAGGGCTCCTTGAGAAGGTCAAGAAGGGATTAGACTTTCCTGCCCGTTTGCGTCTTCTTCTGGCCATGGATGGGGAGATCAAAATTGAGGTCTATCCCTTAAAGATTTTTCCCGGGCCGGTAAAAATCGGCCTGGCCCGTAGAGATTGGCTCTTAAGCCCCTTTGTCTTTTACAAGACCACCTACCGCCCCTGGTTTTCCAGGTGGCGGGAGAGGGCCCTTAAGGAAGGGCTTTTTGAGGTGGTTTTTATTGATGATGAGGGGCGTTTGCTTGAGGGCACCATTACCAATGTTTTCCTCCAGATAGATGGAAAGCTTTTTACTCCTCCGAAAGAATTGGGGCTCCTGCCGGGGGTCTTCCGGCAGAGTCTTTTAGATCAGGGCCTGGTTCGGGAAAGGGAACTCCTGGTAGAGGATCTCCTGCGGGCGGAAAAGGTCTATCTTGGCAACGCCTTAAGGGGGTTTCTGGAGGTGTCTTCCTGGCATTTTTTAGAGGACCTGAAAATGGCCCCCCTTGAAGCAGGCCACCTCTCCGGGATAGAGGATAAGGGGTCTTAGCCCCATCTTTCGGGCATAAAGCTTAAAGAGCCTTGGGGGGGCATCCAGGGCCTCGTCTCCGAGTTTATAAGCTCCCCAGTGGATGGGGGTGGCTTGTCTGGCTTTCAGGTCGCAGGCCGCCTGCACGGCCTCTTCCGGGCTCAGGTGAAAAGGGGCCATGAGCCAGCGAGGGAGGAAGGCCCCTGCCGGAAGGAGTGCCAGATCAAAGGGCCCGAAAAGTTCCCCGATCTCTTTGAAACCAAAGAAGTAGCCGGTATCTCCCCCGAGAAAGATCTTTAAATCTTCGCTTTCGACCATAAAGGCGGCCCAGAGAGAGGAATTGGTGTCGGTGAGTTTCCTTTTAGACCAGTGCTGGAGGGGAAGGGCCCTCAGGCGTAAGCCGTTAAATTTAAGGCTTTCAAACCAGTCGAGTTCGAAAAGCCTTCCCTTGGGTAGATAACGGGAAAAGCCAAGCGGCGCAAGGATTTTAAATTCCCCCGGGATCTTTTTTAGTGCCGGAAGGTCAAAGTGATCCCGATGGGCGTGACTGTAGATCACCAGGGAGACGGGTGGAAGTTCTGAGGGCAAGAGGGGAGGTGGGGTATGCCTTTTTACGAGCCCCCCGATGTGGGAGAAGATAGGGTCGAAAAGAAGACCGTGGCCGGAGAGCTTCAAAAAGACCGTATTGTGGCCTAGAAAGCAAATGAGGGGTTCCCGAGAATCGCTGAGGAGTTCTTCTGGGGGTTTCAGGACCGGGATGTGAGGTCTTTCCCGCACAATTAAATGAGAAAGTTTCCATTTCAGGATGTGCCGAAGGGCCGGTGCCTCCCTGGAAAACCAGGGGTTTTTAAAACGACCATCTGGGAGATGATGGGCCTTTTTGAGGGCCAGAGAAAGAAGGCGGCCCCTTTTTTGGACTTGAAGCATCAGGTCATTTTAGTCTTTTTATTTCGTAGATCAAAGATCAAGTCCCTTAACTCGAATCGCTTCGATGACTACATCACTGCGCGCGATGATATTTCGAGTTTAAAATATCCTCAATATTATTACTGGGAGCATTTTTAGTCGGCATTCTTTCGGGATCCGTTCCTATTTTTCGTTCCGAAAAATGGGAACGGATCCTTTTAACGATGTCGGTTGTCTAGTGCTCCCATTAATATTTGGTGGCTACAAGGGGTTCTTCTCCAGGGAGAAAAGGTTTTAATTTTTCCGCTACCAGGAGGATGGCCTGTGCGGCTTTACTTTCCCTTTTGCGGGCCAAGAGGGGTTTCTGGAGACGGATACTTTTTTCGACCTCTCCGTCTCTCGGAATTGCTCCCAAATAATAGGGGTTAAGACCAAGATAATGCCCTATGACCCGGTTCAGGTGTGAGAAATACTGCTCCCCTTCCTTTTCAGAGGCCTGGTTGGCCAGGAGAAAGAAATTCTTCTGGCCGTAATCCCTTGAGAGGACCTTGATGAGGGCGTAGGCATCGGTAATAGAGGTGGGCTCTGGCGTATAGATTACGAGGTTAAAGTCCGCCAGGCAATTGAACCAGAGGACTATAGGGCTTATGCCTGCTCCGGTATCAAAAATGAGAAGGTCGTATTCCTCTTCAGCCAGCTCTCGAAGCCCAAGTTCAAGGGTTCCTTTCATTTCCGAATCCGGCTGGGCAAGCTCTACCACCCCTGAGGCTGCGGGTAGGATATCAAAACCGTATCCACTATTGATAACAGCTTCTCTTATGGAACGTCCTTCAAGCAGCACGTGTCTTACCGTGACGGTAGGTGCCAGAGAAAGCATGACATCCACATTTGCTAGACCCAGGTCGGCATCCACCAGAAGGACACGATAGGCGGGGCTTAGGGCCAGAGCAAGATTTAGGGCAAAAGAGGTCTTCCCCACCCCACCTTTGCCGCTAGTTATGCTTATCATCATGGGTCCAGACTCCTTTTAAGGCTTGCCGTTCTTCAAGAGAAACTTCTTCAAGCTCTTTACTTTGAGAAAAACCGTCTTTTTGGGGCATGATTAAATTACGCCCCATCATTTTGGCCTGGTAAAGCAGCGCATCTATTTCCGAAAGGAATTCCTGCGCAGAAATTCCGTTCAGAGGACGATAAGTTCCCACTCCCATGCTGGCGGTAATTTTTATGGGATCTTTTTCGTCGCCAAAGTTGTGTTTTTGCAGGCTTTTCTGGAGACGAAAAGCGGCGGAAAAGGCCCCTTCAAAGGTGGTCCCAGGAAGGATAATAGCAAATTCTTCTCCGCCATAACGGGCCGGGATATCTATTTTGCGGATGCTCTCCCTGATGATATTTCCCACCCCCTTGAGAACTTCGTCTCCTACCAGGTGGCCATAACGATCGTTGATGGTCTTGAAATAATCGAGATCTATCAAAATAAGAGAAAAGACACATCTTTCTCGCTGGGCCCTTTCCACGCAGAGGTCAAGTTCTTTTTCGAAAAAGCGCCGATTGTAAAGACCGGTCAGAAAATCTATGGAAGCCTGGGCGTAAAGTTCTTCACAAAGATGGTAAAGCTCCCGGAAATGAAGCCAGAGCTCCTCCATCGAAGAAGCCCTTTTTTCAGCCAGGAGAGCTTTCATTTCTCGCAGGCGCCTTTCAATTTCCATCTCAGATCTTTTCGGCTTTTAAGAATTTTTTCTTGAAGTGATTTGGCGGTGAATAAGGGGAGAAAAGTATTTGCTGGTGAGAGCCTTCTACGGAGAAGGCTCTCACCAAATTAAGGTTAGAAGCTAAAAGAGAGACTTACGCCTCCGTAGAAGTGATCGTGGTGATTGTCCCAGGAGCCATCTTCCAGTAAGTCGTCAGCATCATTCGTAAGAGAAAAATTGTAATACACTTTAGGAGTCAAGATAAAATACTCTCCCAGAGGAATATTGAGCTCTGCTCCTAATTTGAGATAAAGCCAGTCGGTAAATTCGTCTCCGGGGTCATCCGGATCGGGATAAGCTCCTTCGTCATCACTTGCAAGATACATGGCTTCCAAGGAAAGATTCAAAGAGGTATCGGCATAAGGTAGCTTAAACTCCCTTTCTCCGGAGATAGCAATCCACCAGCCCGGATAATGGGAGATTTCCCGGTAAACGGTAATTCCTAGCGAAATTCCAGTCTTGGGGCAGGTGCCCGAAAGCCCGGCAAAAAGTTCAAAAGAATCCTTGCTGCTGTCAAGGGCATAATATATGCCGCCGACATCCAGGGATAATCCCAGGGGTAGCCCTTCATAAGTGTAGCCAAAGGTAAAGTCCGTCTCGTTCCAGTTGGCTTCGCCATCGGTGTCCTGGTCAGTATCGTAATTTCCCCAGAGATTGGTGTAAAATCCCAGGTAGGAAATGGTGACAGAGGGCTCAATAACCACAGAATCATCAGAAAGGGCAAAGCCTCGCCAGATGTATTGTGATAGAAAATCTACCGTGTAATCTGCGGAGGGTTTTTCCGCGGCCTTAACCCCTCCTGAAAAGAAAAGACATCCTGCCAGAACAAACCATAAAAATAAACATAACCTGCGTGCCTCCATAGAAACCTCCTTTAACAGTTTTTTAATTTTTTGTTGCCATTTTTTAACATCTTCTTCTGAAAAGCATATTTTGTGCCAATTGATGCACCTCCTGCCTTCTCTTAGAAGGGAGCGGAAACTATGCCCCCCTAATTTCCGGTTAGCAGAGTAGAGAAGAGCTCTTCGGTATTATATTTTAAGGAAAATGCTCACTTTGACTTTTTCACCCAAAGGGTGTGCTAGTTCTCCCTCCCCCTTGTAGGGGGAGGGTCAG
>JALSPN010000257.1 GCA_026985945.1 Thermodesulfobacteriales bacterium | reverse complement strand
GAGAGGGGCTCACCCAGGAACAGACTCTGAAAGTAAAAGAAGCCCTTAAAAAGATTAATCAGGTCCTGGGGCTTTTAAGATTTGCCACTCCGGCTCACGAAGAAGTGAAGCTCCTTCTTGAAGAAAGGGCCCGTGCTCGCGAAAAGGGAGACTTTGCCCGGGCGGATGAAATTCGCAGCCGCTTGCAAGAAGCCGGCTTCTGGGTCATTGATACTCCACGCAGAACTCTGGTGGCGCGTTTTGAAGATGACGCCTGAAAGAGAAGTCCTTATTGAAAAGCTGGTTCACGGGGGAGAGGGGCTTGCCCGTTTGCCGGATGGTCAGGTAATCTTTGTGCCCGATGTCATCCCCGGAGAGCGGGTGCGGGTAAAAATAACCCAGGATCGAGGAGATTACGCCCTTGCACAGGTTCTGGACATCCTGGAACCTTCGTCTAAAAGAAAATCTCCCTTGTGCGAGTATTTCGGAAGTTGCGGGGGCTGTCAGTTTCAACACCTTCCTTATGAAGATCAGCTTCGGGAAAAACTTCAAATTTTTAAAGAAACCCTCTCACGCCTTGGAAAGATCGAAGAAGATCTCATAAAAGGCATTTCTCCCTCTCCCAAAGATTTCCACTACCGAAATCGTCTCCAGTTTCATGTGCATCAGGAGACCGGGGCTCTGGGTTTCTTAAAGAGACGCTCCCACGACCTGGTCCCGGTGAGATATTGTCATCTCACCACGGCGGAAATAAACGAAGTTTTGGCCAGATTGCCAGAAATTCCGGCTTGGAAAAGGCTCCATCCTTACATCAAAAGGGTCAACCTGGGGCTTTCTCCTCTGGAAAACAAAGTCGTTATGCTTTTCTGGACCAAAGTCCCCCCCAGAGATGAAGATCTTTACGAGATTCTGAGTGAAATATCGGTCCTTAAGGCCATTTTTTACTGGGTTCGTGGGCCAAAGCCCGAAGGGCCTTACTCTTCTGAGGCCCCTTTTAAAGGCCGTCGCCTCTTCCCAGCCCCTCAGGAAATAACGGGCCTTAAGAAAGATCAATATTTTTTGGCTTCGGCTGGGGCCTTTACCCAGGCCAACTGGGATATCAATCTCGCTCTCATCTCTTATGTGAAAAAAATGGCCGGGGTTCAACCCGAAGAAAAAGTCCTTGACCTCCACTGTGGAATAGGAAACTTTCTCCTCCCCCTGGCAGTATCTTCCGGGAAGGGGCTGGGGGTAGATACGGACCATCGTGCCATAAGTGATGGTCGGGAAAACGCCCTTAACTGGGGGCTTAACGGGGTAGAACTAAGGGTCTCTTCGGCGATTGAGGCCTTGATCGACCTTTTCAAAGAGGCGGAGAGCTTTCCGGTGGTAATTCTTGACCCTCCTCGCGGAGGGTGTAAGGAGATCCTTCGTTTTCTTCCGGATGTGGCCTGCGACCGCCTGATTTATGTTTCCTGCGATCCGCCATCTCTTGCCAGAGATTTACGCCTTTTGAGAGAAAAGGGCTTTCTCATCGAAGAAATTATGGCCTTTGATATGTTCCCTCAGACCTTTCATCTGGAAAGCGCCACCCTCTTGCGAAGAAAATCATGAGACGCCGAAATTTTTTGCAAAGAGCTGGAAAGTTTTTTTTAGCTTCTCTGGCTGGCCTGGGGCTTTTCACCGCGGCTTCCCTTCTTCCCCGCCCCCCACGAAAAATTTTCCTTAAAACAAAAGATCTGGAAAATAAAAAGCTCTTCGTAGGGGAAGATTTCTTTCTGATCCTTACGGGAAATACTCCGCGGGCCCTCTGGAGACGGTGCCCTCACCTGGGATGTGCGGTAACCTATAATCCGGAGCTTCAGGGTTTTGTCTGCCCCTGTCATCAGAGCCGGTTTGATCTTACCGGCAAATATCTTTCCGGGCCGGCCAAAAAAGACCTTCGCCCGCTCAAAATCCGCCAAACTGAAGGGGGGCTTTTAGTTGAAATCCCAGCTTAGGCCCTGGGTTTCCTGGGGGCTTATGGCCTCTTTGCTTCTGGCTATCTTAAGCGGGCTGATTATAAGCTATCCCTTCCGGGAAGAAATACCCCTGGTCTCCACCGCAGGTCTTGAAGGTGTAATACCTTTTGGGGCCCTTTTTCGCTCTTTTCACTACTATACCGCTCAGATTGCCTTTCTCCTCCTCGTATGGCATACCGTGGAGGCTATCCTCACCAGGGGCTATGAAAGGCGGCGGTTCTTTTACTGGGTCTTTCTTGCAGGCGCCTATCCCCTTTTTGTGCTGATCTTGTTTACCGGCTACATCATCCGGGGAGACGAAACCGGTCTCTCTGCCGGAAGAATCGCGGAAAACCTCACCTATACCCTCCCCTATCTGGGAAATCTCCTTAATCGCCTCTGCTTTTCCGTCTCCGAAGATGGAGTCCACCGGGCCTATTTAAGCCATCTTTTCTTTTCTTTTGGGCTTCTTTTGGTATTAAGCCTCTGGCACTTCCGTCTCCGGAGAATAAAACTTGAAGACCTGGCCCTCTGGGCCGTATTAGCCCTGACTTTGGCTCTTATCTGGCCACCTTCTTTAGAGCCTCCCCGCTATACCCTTCATATTAAAGGCCCCTGGTTTTTCTTGGGGATTCAGGAATTACTCAGATATTTGCCCCCTTTTTGGGCAGGAATATTTATTCCTCTCCTCCCTGTAACGGCACTTATTTTCTTCCCTAAAGCCCCGAGAACCTGTCTCCTTGGTCTTGTAGTCTGGCATCTATTTTATTTTATCTTTCTGGGAAGGGGCCTTTTGAGATGAAAAGAATCGTGTTGCTCCTGGGATGTCTCCTTCTGGTGCTGGCGATAATCAAGGAAATCCGAAGAACCAGGGCCCCTCAGGTCCCGGTAACTACTTCTGGTCGGGTAGAGATGTGCCTTTTTTGCCACCAGGAAAAACCCGCCAAAGTTCACGCCCGGGAAGTGGTGGGTTGTTCTCCCTGCCACCTGGGGAACCCTCTGCACCTGGATAAAAAGCTGGCTCACCGGGGAATGGTCAAAAATCCTGCAGATTTAAGGGTGGCAGAACGCACCTGCGGGGCCCCGGCCTGTCATCCGGAAATACCAGCCCGGGTACACAAATCTCTTATGGCCACCAATCGGGGAATCATTACCACTCTCCGTCTTTACTGGGGAGAAATTTCAGATGAAAAAGAGGCCTTTGCTGAAAACGACGTGAAAGCCCTTTTGGAGAAAAAAGAGGCCTCCTCTCTAGCCCTTGACTATTATCGCAAACTCTGCGGTTCCTGCCATTTGTGGTTTGAGAAGGGTAAATACCCGGGCTTTTTGGGAGAAAAAGGGGGAGGTTGCGTGGCCTGTCATCTCGTTCCCGGCCCGAGGGAGGCCAAACATCCGCGCTTGACCCGGAAGATACCCCTTAAAAACTGCGTCCGCTGTCACAACCGGAGCGGCCGCCTCGGTCTCACTTACCAGGGCCTTTACGAAGACGAAGGCTACGGCACCCCTTATCTGGAGGGAGATTTCGGAGAGCCCTTTCTTGCCGATGGGCGGTTCGTGCGGGAAATTCCCCCGGATGTCCATTTCAAGGCCGGGCTTGTTTGTGTGGATTGCCACCTGGCCGAAGAAACTATGGGGGATGGCAGGGCCTATACTCACTTCGAAGAAAGTGTGGAGGTGGAATGCACCTCCTGCCACGGCGGAGATGGAACCACGCGTAAGGGACGGCATATCAAAGGCGTCCAAAGAGAAGGGAAGCAGTTGATATTTGTCACCAGGATGCAGGGGAAAAAGTTGCCTCTTAAGCCCCCGAATCCGGTAAAGTGCCGACATTCGGTCCATCAACGTCTTAGCTGCCAGGCCTGTCATGCTCCCCGGGTGCCGCAGTGTTTCGGGTGTCATGTGCGAAAAGACCCCCGGGAAAAACAGCTTGATAAGTTGTCAGGACGGGAAACCCCGGGAACCTGGGAGGAATTCCGTAGCTACCAGCGGATTGATACCCCCACCCTAGGGGTCAAGGGTGAAAAGATTGTCATTCTAGCCCCCGGCTGACAGGACTTCGTAAGTATCCTTTCCCGGGAGGGAAAGCTCAAGAAAAAGTTTCACAGAATTACCTGGTCTTTCATAGATCCTCATGCTACATCTTGCGCTCGCACCTGCAGGGATTGTCATACCTCTGCCAAAACGCTCGGACTGGGCTACGGGACTTTAACTTACCGAGGAAGAGGAAACTGGGTTTTTAGCCCGGCAGAAAGAAAAGAAAGCTCTCTTCTAGGGCTTGACTTTCCCCTTTCGGCCGTAACTGACCTCAGGGGCAAAGTCTATGTAAAATTTTCCCGGCCGGATTTAAGGCCCTTTAGCCCTGAAGAAATAAAGCGCATTCTGCGCGTGGGACTTTGTCTTTCGTGTCACAAAGACTTCAACGATCCGGTCATGCTTAACTGGGACCCCAAGAAAAAATGCCCGGTATTTAAGGAGTAGTAAATTTTAAGGCTGCCCAGCCCTGATGAGTGATCTCCCTTTCCACCACCAGTCCAGCATAGGCCCTTCTGACAGCCGGAAGACTCGTTACCAGAAAGCCCGAAAGGATTAAACTGCCAGCTGGAGAAAGCAAAGCCTTGAGAAGGGAGGCCTGGGGAATAAGAAGACGCAGATAAAGGTTAGCCACGATGAGGGTAAAGGGGCCTTTGAGGGCAGAAACCTCTCCGCAGAGAGGATAAATCTTATCCTCTAACCGGTTCCGTTTGATATTTTCTGTGAGAACTTTAAGAGCCTGGAGATCTGGTTCAACGGCAAGGACTTTCCAGCCCTTGCGGGCCAACAAGAGGGAGAGGATGCCGGTTCCGGCTCCCAGATCAAGGGCCCACCCTGAAGAAGGCTTAAGCTCATCCAGAAGGTGTAAACAGAGGCGAGTCGTAGGGTGAAAGCCACTTCCGAAGGCCCCCTGGCTACGCAGAAATATTTCTTTCTCAGATGAGCTGTTACCAAAGGCCCTGAAAACAACCCCTGAAGGAAGCCTTAAAATCTCGCCCGCCGTAAAACCCTCTTCTAAAATCGTAGCCTGGCTTTTCAAAAAGGGCTCCCAGCGGCGGAAGGCGGCTTCATTTCTAAAGATCAGAAGCCGTTTGCCTGCTTCACAGATCTCGTCGCAAACCAGATCTTCAGAATTTACCTTCTCTGAAAATCCTTCAAGGAGAACCTGAAAATAAAGCCCCTTCCCCAACCCGGAAGACATGAGCGCACCTTTTAAAAATTTGTCACAATTTGGTATGGGATTTGTAATGGAATGAACTTATCTTCATTTACGAAAAAATTTCAAGGAGGATGTTATGCGAAAGTGGTGGGTAGCATTGTTTTTTTTGGTGTTTTTAAGTAGTCTTAGCTGGGCAGGCTCTAAAATTACCCTTCTCGGGGCAGGGGCTACCTTCCCTTATCCCCTTTATTCCAAATGGTTTGACGTTTACTACAAAAAAACCGGGATCAAAGTTAATTATCAGGCTATTGGTTCCGGTGGAGGGATAAGACAGCTTCTGGCCCGCACGGTGGATTTCGGAGCCAGCGATGCTCCCATGTCAGACAAGGAGCTGGCCCGCGCCCCGGCCAAAATTTTACACATCCCCACCGCCCTTGGGGCTGTAGCAATTGGCTTCAATATTCCCGGGATTAAAGATCTCAGGCTTACCCCTCAAGTCTTGGTCGATATCTATCTTGGTAAAATCCGCTACTGGGATCATCAGGACATTGCCAGGGTAAACCCTCAACTCAAACTTCCTCATCTTCCCATTATGGTGGCCTATCGGTCTGATGGTTCGGGAACCACCTACGTTTTTACGGATTATCTCTGCAAGATAAGTGAAGAATGGTGTCAAAAGGTAGGCCGGGGAAAAGCCGTAAGATGGCCGGTTGGCATGGGCGGAAAGGGAAACGCCGGGGTGGCGGGACTTATACGTCAGATACCGGGGTGTATAGGTTATATTGAAATTGCTTATGCCGAACAAAATCACATTCCCGTAGCCGCGCTCCAGAATAAGGCTGGCCGGTTTATAAAGCCCACGCTCAAGGCCATCTCAGCAGCAGCCAACGTTGAAATCCCTGATGACACCCGCTGTTCGATCACCAATACCGCTGCCCCTGATGGCTATCCGATTTCGGCCTTCACCTGGATCATTGTTTATCAGGAACAAGCCTATAAAGGCCGCTCTTACGAAAAGGCCAAAGCCCTTGCGAATCTTCTCTGGTGGTGTATCCACGAGGCCCAGGAGATGAACGAATCTCTCCTTTATGGTAGGCTTCCGGAAAAAGTAGTGTCTAAAGCAGAAAAAATCGTAAAAAGTATGGCTTACAAAGGAAAGCCCCTTCTTCCTTGATGGATTTTTCGCGCTGGTGGGCCCTTCTCAGAAATCCTGAAGCGTTAAGAACCTGGGTCGAGGGCTTTGGGGCCCTCGGCCCTCTGGTTTTTATCTTTTTGCAGGCCCTTCAGGTAGTCTTTGCCCCCCTGCCAGGAGAGATTACCGGATTTGTGGCTGGTTATCTTTTTGGTGCTTTCTGGGGTTTTCTTTATGCTATGGTGGGTATTGTCATCGGAGCTTCGGTGGCCTTCGGGCTCGCTCGTAAGTTCAGAAAGATTATGGCCCCAAGGCTTTCTCGCTCTCCCTATTTCAGACGGCTGGAACGCTTCATGCAAAGACGGGGGCTTCTAGCCGCTTTTATCTGTTATCTCTTCCCGGGTTTTCCCAAAGATTATCTCAACTATTTTCTGGGGCTTTTCCCCATTCCTTTTAAAGTGTTTTTAATCCTTATGACCGTTGGGCGTGTCCCGGGCACCCTGGCCCTTGCCATCCAGGGAGATTCCCTCTATGAAAGGGATTGGTTTACCTTTACCCTGCTAGGAGGATTAAGCCTGGCCTTATTCTTGATCTTTTACCTGAAACGAGAAGCCTTTTATCAATATCTGGGAAATGACTCGTCTCGCGTATCTTGATCTCATAGGCGGCTTAGCCGGAGATATGTTTTTGGCCGCCCTTCTTGACGCTGGTTTTCCCCTGCCAGCTCTTCAAAAGGTCCTGGAGAAACTTCCCGGGGATTTATCTCTTGAGGTAAAAGAAACAAAAAAGTCTGGTCTTCGCGCTCTAAAAGTAAAAATTAAAGCCCCTTCTCAAGATACCTTACCTCAGACCTACTCCCCCCTCATGGAACTCCTGGAAAAACTTCCCTTTCCGCAAGAAAGGATAAGACTCGCCCAGAAGATGATGCGTTTTCTTTTTGAAGCCGAGGCCTCTGTCCACGGAAAATTGCTAGAGGAAGTCCACTTACACGAACTATCAGCACACGATACCCTGGCAGATATTTTTGGGGTGCTAGAAGGTTTGGATTACTTCCAAATAGAAGAACTTTTTTCTTCTCCCGCTCCTTTAGGGCGGGGAATTCTCCCTTCAGCCCATGGGCCTCTTCCTCTACCGGCTCCGGCAACTCTGAAACTTCTGGAAGGGATACCGGTAACGGGAAGCC
Source organism: Thermodesulfobacteriales bacterium (assembly GCA_026985945.1). Lineage (GTDB taxonomy): Bacteria > Desulfobacterota > Thermodesulfobacteria > Thermodesulfobacteriales > Thermodesulfatatoraceae > Thermodesulfatator. Next base: position 17,516 of record JALSPN010000257.1, on the reverse strand, counting down.
CGGTAAGCGGCGAAACCGTCACCCCCACCGGGGCCCTAATCCTTAAAACCCTGGTAAAAGGTTTTGGGCCTTGCCCTTCCATGTATCTTGAAAAATACGGCGTTGGCGCAGGAGAAAGAGATTTTCATGAGGTTCCTAACATTGTCCGCTTCTGGATCGGAGAAGAGGACTTTTCTCAGAAAGAGAGAAAATATCAGCAGGAGATAATCTACGAAATGGAAACCAATCTTGATGACCACAGCCCCGAAGAACTCGCCTATTTAGCAGAGAGACTTGAGAGAGCCGGGGCCCTGGATGTGGGCTTTATCCCTTTTAGCATGAAAAAAGGACGGCCTGGCCTGAAACTCTGTCTCCTTTCTCGAGCTGAAAATCTTTCCTCTTTATTGAATCTCATTTTTGAAGAAAGCGGCACCCTGGGGATCAGGGTGCGAGAAGTTTTGCGCTGGACCAAACCACGAGAGATAAAAATTTTGGAGACCCCGTGGGGTGAGGTGCGCGTAAAGGTCGTGAGAGGAAAATTTTTAAAATTTGAATATGAAGACCTTAAAAAGATCTGTCAGGAAAGGGGGCTTCCTCTAAGAGAACTCAGGCGCCAAATTGAGGCCTGGATTCTCGAACACTATTTCCGGAAATAAAAGTCTTATAGACCGGAAAATAAATTTCAAAGGTAGTTCCTTTTCCTTCTTCCGAAAAGACTTTAATGTATCCCTTATGATTCTTTATGATCCCAAAAACTGCCGCCAGCCCCAGGCCTCGTCCGAAATCTTTGGTAGAGAAAAAAGGCTCAAAAATTTTCTTGATGGTTTTCTTATCCATTCCGCAACCGGTATCTTTAACCCTCAAAACCACATATTCACCAGGAGGAATCTCTTCCCGAGGTTGAGAAAGATTAACATTTTGAGTCTCTATAATCAGCTTTCCACCGTTATTCATAGCTTCTACGGCATTGATCACCAGGTTCATGATTACCTGGGTCAGTTGATTGGGATCGCCAAAAATCGGTTTCAAATTACTTTTGAGCTTTAGAGCAAGTTCAATTTTGCCATCTAGAGCCGTTTCCTGCAGACGCACGGTGCCCTGAATTATCTCATTAAGATTGAGGGGTTGAGGTTTAAAGTGGCGGCCTCTCGCATAATCCAAAAGTTTTTCGGCAAGCTCACAGGCTCGCTCACAAATTTCCATAATTTTTTCGGCCCGTTGGCACACTTTGGATTCTGGAGAAGAAGACATTTTCAAAAGTTCAGCCTGTCCTACGATGGCTGTCATTAAATTGTTTAAATCGTGGGCAATACCTCCTGCCAAACGGGCTATGGATTCCATCTTTTGGGCCTCAAAAACTTTCTCTTCTAATTCTTTGCGGTAAGTAATATCTCGATTACTACCTCTGATACCCAAAAAAACTCCTTCTTTACTGTAGACAGGATTACAAACATGGGAAATCCATTTAATAGAACTATCTACTGTAATGATGCGAAATTCAAATTCCTGACTAGATAATCGTCGATGGTGAACTTCTTGCTTGTGTCGTAACCAGGCCTGTTTATCATCAGGATGAATAATATTCTCTATAAGTTGAGGATTTTTTATAAAATCTTCCGGAGAATAACCAGTAATTCGTTCACAAGCGGGAGAGACATAAATAAATCTGCCATAAGGATCCTCCCAATATTCCCAATCAGCGGTAAAATCAGCAATAATTCGAAATTGTTCCCGACTTTTTTGAAGAGAGGTAGCATAAGCTTTTAAAGCTGAAGCCATTTCATTAAAAGACTTTATGAGATGATCTATTTCTCTAACACTACTTTGGACTTGTAAGCGATAATCAAAATTGCCAGCTTTTATTTGCTCGGTAGCAAAAAGTAATTTTTTTAAAGGGTTTACGAAACGGCTACTAAACAGAAAAGCCAAACTTAAAGCAAGAAGAGAAAAAATTAGATAACCAATAAAGATCCAAAAACTTGTTTTTTTAGAAACTTCCTCAAAATAAGTGCGAGAAAAATCAAGACGGATGTAGGCAGAAACAGGTTTTAAAAAATCAGTAAGTTTAATTTCCAAGGGATAGACTTTTATGCAAATTTGACCATAATTAGGATCTTTCAAAAGAAAACAATCTTCTCGAGGGTGAAAAGGAAAATTGAGAGGATTGTAATTTCCTTTAACAGAAGATAGTATTATTTGACCTTTATTATCATAAACACAGAAAGATAAAAGAAAAGGGAAAAGATCCATCTTTTTTTTAGCTTCTTGCAAATAGGAGGGGGCTCGAGATAAAAGATAGAGTTCTAGAGGTTCGGAAAGAGAGTTATAAACTAAATCAGAAACCTGATTTATATTATCTTCAATAGATTGATTGTTAACATAAGATAATACCAGAAAAGAAAAAAACAAAAAAAATGTCAATAACAGAAAGTAAGAAATAAATAATCTAATAAATAAATTGCCGAGAAGGAGAGAGATTTTTTCTAAAAATTTTTTCAATTTTGTGTAAACCATGAGGCTATAGATATCCGCAAAGGGATAGTAATTTTCTCGCTATTTAGAAGCTTTACATCAAAGTGTTTCCAAAAATAATTATGATCACGATAAATAATAACAGGCACACCATAACTTTGCATTTTTAAAGACAATCCTACTAAAATTTTGGAAAAAATAAAAGAATAACGAACAACACGCTTTAAAAAAGCAGGATGCATAAAAAGTAAATCTGGTGCCAGGATATAAATTTGGGCTTTACTATTAAAGGCTTTTCGTAAACTTTCTTTTATATCTAAAATATCTAGGCAAAAAAAAGAAATATTAGGAATAGAAGGATCTTTAATCGGATCTTTAATCCACCATTCTGTTTTTTTGGTATAAAGAACTAAAAAATTATTTTTAGGAAAATTTTTTTTAAGAATTGAAAGAACTTCTTTTAAAGTCGGAAAAAGACAACAACAAAGATCAGTATTTCTTTTACACTTAGTAACAAAAAAAGCAAAAATTTTTAGACTTTCCTGAGAAGAAAAATTAAGAATATGATTATAAGCCATATCACCAAAAACTAAAATTTTTTTATGACTTTTTAGACATGATGGCCAATTTTCTAAAGGACATAAATCAAAACCTTTCTGAGATAAAGAATAAGATATTTGACGATAAAATGGAACATCTAATCTATATAACAATAAAACAGACGGAAAACATAAAGAAGGAAAAAGAAAAAATAAAAGAAATATCTTAAATAATTTCATATATTTTTTAAAAATACCAGGTCAACTTCACTTCAAAAGTTCTACCTGGCTGCAAAAAATTATCAACATAAAAACGAGTAAAATCGGGATATTTATATTTTTTATCCCATATATTATAAATTGCAAAACGAATTTCACCCATGGGATGAAAATAATTAAACACTAAATTACTCAAAAAGTAAGAATCAATACCGTAAGCCCAATCGTCAAGATAAAAGAGGCGATAGTTTAGAGATAATCTGGGGAAAAGATAATAATTAAAATTCAGAGAAAAAACATTATAAGGAACAGAATAAAACCCTTGAACATCATCATGATCTAAATAAGCATAAGAAAAAGATAAATAATTATTTTTAATTAAACCCCAAAATGTTTTAAATTCAAATTCAAAGCCAAAAGTTGAAGAATGTCCAGGAGAATTATAGTACACATAATTATAAAATCTATCTTGGAACAAAGAAATAAGATCTTCATACCTCTGATAAAAGAAGGTTAACCCAAGTTCATATTTTGGTTTAGTATAAAATAGACTTAATTCATAAGACTTCATAGTTTCTGCATCAAGAGCTGGATTCCCAGAACGGGGCATTACAGGACAACTTTGGATATAAAGTTCTCTGAATGATGGTGCTCTAAAACCTTCACCATATAAAAATTTTAGATAAAGATCTTTCAGGACAGAAAAAATTGCGGCTAAACGAAAAGAGATTTTATCTCCAAAATCATCATAATTATCATATCTTACGCCTAAAGTAAAGAAAAAACGATCGTGAAAAGAAAACTCATCTTGAAAATAAAAAGAATAATAAAAGCGATCTTCAGGTAAAATCCATGAAAAAAAAGAAATTCGGTGAAGATCAGGGATATTACGAAAACAATATGAAGAGCAAGGATAAGGAATTAAATTTTCATAATAATGGGGATTGTCTAGATCATCATATTGAAAAACTAGCCCAGATAAAAAATGATGCTTACCTAGAGAATAATGGGTTTTATTTTCAAAACGGAAACGATAAAGATCAACTTTCCTCCTCCATTTTAAGCCATATGGAAAATAGTAACTAACTTTTGTTAGAGGATCAATCAATTCTGTACCGGCAGGATAAAAATCAGAAAATAGATCAAAATCAGTATAACTGAAATTCAAAGTAGAATCCAAAGAAAACAAAGAAAAGTTTTTCTTGTAGAAAGAAGACAACCATAATTTTTGGCGAGCAAATCTAGAATGATTGGAAGGAATTCCACTTAAGTTATAACCAATACCATCGGCATGATTTACATAAAAAAGCTCAAAAGTTAGGTCATTTAAAGAAAAACCAGAATAAAGCTCTTCTCTCCTCAACCAATCACTAGTTTTCTTATATCGAGTAAGAAATTTGTTTTGAGAAAAAACTGGATAAGCATCAAACCTATCTCGTTTAATAGGAAGCCCATAACTATTATGGTCTCTATGAGAATAATTAAACCAAAAAGAAAAATTCTTAATTCTTTTATCCCAAGAAAAATTGATTTCATCTAAATCATAACTGCCTCGTCGATAAGAAATATGATCAGGAAATTCTTTTTTGAGAATAATATTGATAACCCCTGCAAAGGCCTCCGAACCGTAGAGAACCGAGCCCGGACCACGAATGATTTCAATACGTTCAATTTTGTCTACTGAAAGATCAGCAAAAAAGAGAGTTCCCCCACCGGTAAGAACACTATTTACCGGAACTCCATCAAGAAGGAAAAGAACCCTTTCACTCCCAGGAGAATAAACCCCTCGCAAACTAACAATAGGTATTCCTTGAATATCTTTCCCTGGCACGAACCCTGGGATTAATTGGAGAGCATCAAGAACCGTACGAGCCCCTATATCCTTAATTTCTTCTGCCGAGATTACGGTAACTGTAGAAGGAGCTTTACAGGTAGCCTGGGGATGACCGGCTGCTATGTTGGCCAATTCTAGATAAAGGATTTCCTCTGAATAATCTTGGGTTCCAAGAGTTGGAACGGCAAAAATAACAACCAAAAGAAAGCTCGTTATAACATATAGAGCAGTCTTTAATTGCACGAAAAACTCCAGAAGAATTTTTGACCATTTTAGCAGAAAAGCTTGAATTATCAAAAGGAAAGCCTACTTTTTAAGGCAATCTTTACAAACCCCTCGCAACTCAAGATATCTTTCTTTTATTTCTCCCCATTCTCGTGCCACGGAGGGAAGAGACTTCTTTTCTACTTCTGGCCACTGAAAGTCAGTAATTTTGTGACATTTAATACAAACAAGGTGAAAATGAGGGAAAACGTTGGGATCAAACCGTGCTTTTTCATCAAGAGAATAAAACTTGCGAACCAAACCAAATTTTTCAAAAGTAGCCAGAGCTCTATAAACCGTATCTAACGAAATAGTAGGAACCTTTTTTTGGACCCGCGAAAAAATATCCTCGGCTGAAGGATGATCTTTAGCCTCCAGCAAAATTCGATAGATCTCTAACCGTTGATAGGTAAGCTTAATCCCGAAAGATTCACAAATTTTTTTGAATTCTTCTAAAATCTTTTGGGAATCTTGTCCGGCATCATGATTATTATCCATTGTAAATCCTTTTCCAGCTTTTTAAAAATATTAGCTATAAGGAATTTTACCAAATAAAATTTTAAAATTAAAGTTAAGCTAAAAGAACTTTTAGCTTAACTTAAGATAATTTTCAACTATCTCAAAACTAAATTTGGAAAAACAGAAAAAGCCCCTCAAGAAAGGGGCTTTTCTAGGTATTTGAAATTTTATCTGATCCGAATTGCTACATACCGCCTGAATTCTTTATCTCTTACCAAGAGGAGAACCCGTCCGGTCTTTTTGCTCTGAGCTAGGGCCTCTGCAAAGTCTTTCATCGTCCGGACCTTCTGGTGATTAACTTCTTCGATGAGCATACCTGGTTTTAGCCCGGCCAGGGCTGCCGGACTTTCGGGAGCCACCCCGGTAATAATTATTCCTTCATTTACTCCGTAACCAAATTGTTCGGCCAGCTCCGGAGTCAAAGGCCTTACTTCTAGCCCCAGTTTTTGGAGGAATTCGTCCTGACCGGTCAGAAGGGCCAAACTCTGGGGCTGAGAACCGATGGTTACCTCCAGGACCTTCCTCTTACCGTGACGCACCACGGTCAGCTTTACTTTGGTCCCCGGAGGAGTAAGGGCCACCATGGTGCGCAGCTCGGCGACATGTTTGACGGGTTTGCCGTTATATTCGACAATTACGTCGCCGGATTTGAGCCCCGCTCTGGCAGCCGGAGAATCTTCTGCCACCTCTGTAACGAGGGCCCCCTCGGGTTTCTCCAGACCAAAAGATTTCGCCAGATCTTCGTTGAGATCCTGGATTACCACACCAAGCCAGCCCCTGGTGACCTTACCGGTCTCAATGAGTTGTTTGGTGATGATCTTCACCATGTTGATAGGGATGGCAAAGCCTATCCCCATGTATCCCCCGGAACGGGTAAAAATAGCGGTATTCATCCCGATGGCTTCGCCTTTGAGATTCACCAGCGGGCCACCTGAGTTTCCGGGGTTAATAGCGGCATCCGTCTGGATGAAATCTTCATAGTCTGTGATCCCTACCCCTGAACGCCCTTTGGCACTGATAACTCCCACGGTCACGGTCTGTGTGAGACCAAAGGGGTTTCCGATGGCGAGCACCCATTCTCCCACTTCGATTTTGTCGGAATCTCCCAGTGGAAGGACCGGTAGATTTTTGGCGTTTATCTTGAGCACCGCTACATCCGATGCCGGATCCGTCCCCACGATTTTGGCCTCAAATTCTCGCCCATCAGCCAGTTTCACCTTTACTTTGTCGGCATCGGCAACCACGTGATTATTGGTAAGGATGTAGCCGTCTTTACTGATAATAAAGCCTGAGCCTGCCCCCATCTGGCGAAATTTGCGCGGAAATCGATGTCCAAAAAAGCGTTCGAAGAAATCTTCTCCGAAGAAGTCGAAGGGGCTTCCAAAAGGAAAGGGTTGAATGGCAGGGCCCCGGCGCACCACAACCTTTTCAACCTGCACAAAGACCACCGCCGGGCCAGCCTTTTTGGCAACCTCGGCAAAGGCCTTCGAAATTTTAAGGGCGAGATCTAAGGCTTCCTGATCTTCTCTGGAACTGACAGGAGATTTCGGTTTTTCCTCCTCGACCTTTTTTATCTTGAAGATCTCATCCAAAATAGAACTGCTCGCCCTGCACGGGGTAACCGCTACCAAAAAGGCCAGCCACAATAAGACCAAAATTCTCATTTTAAGCCACCTCCTTAAGCTTCTTTGGCCATTTCGGCCTCGGTTTCCTCTTCAAGCTCTTTCGGTTTAGCCGCCAGGGCCTGCCAGCGGCCCCGAATATATTGCCTTACCTCCTCGATATCTTTTTGCACCGTTTCCTCGTCTCTTCCCTGTAATTTTGCGATCTCCGCCACCGAAAGACCATCAAGCACGTGCCACACAAAGGCCTGCCGCTTTTCCTCCGGCACCCGCGAAAGCTCGCGCATAATGAGATTGGAAAGCTCCTCGGCAGAAAGAGTCTCTTCCGGCTCCACCACTTCTCCGGAAGGGAGCACATCTTCCCAGCGAAGTCTTTCTTCTTCCACAAAATAAGGACTTTCGAAGTCTTCTTTGAGTTTGTAGCGAACATCATCAAGCGGCACCGTATCTTCGACCGGAATCGCCACATGCCCTTCCTCACGGAGTTTGTTAATTTCGCGTCGAATAATCTCGAGGATCTTTCTATGCAAAGCATGGGCCAGGTCTCCCAGGGCTACTATCTGGTCGTAATTTTCGTAGGCCCATAAGACAGCTTCGTCAACCACATCCGTGGGATCCAGATATTCTGGAGGAAGTTCCCCGGTGAGCTGGTAAAAGAGGATCTCCCGGCGAGCTATGCGATAAAGATCCCGCAGGAGGGGACGTAAGCGATCCAGAAAGCGGTCTCTGAGATCCGCCTTTTTATCTATGGCCAGTTCTGGTAAGGCTTTGGCCATCTCCTGCACGTAGTGCTGATGACGTTTGTAAACGTGTTCTCCTCTAAGTTCTGCGAGATGTCGGGCTAGTTCTTTTTCAAGTTTTTCCCGGGCGATTTTAAAGGCCGATTTCATCTGTTTGTGCTCCCCCCGGGCCGAGAGAACCGCCTGCGGAACAGAAAGGGTAAGCTGCACGAAATATCGCTTCTTTTTCTCTATCCCTTCCACTACAACTCTTAGATGCACCAGATCAGGATCAAATCTTTTGGTAAGCTTTTCAAAGCGTTGAACCAGTTTGGCCACGTGGGCTTCGGCAAGCTTCTTGTCTGCCGGGCTGATATCTCTATAAATGGCATGATACCGCATTGTTTACCTCCTTGTTTTATTTTTTTAGGGTAAAAGCTGGATTCCGTGAAGTTTCTGCTCTCCGCCACGGGTGCGCAGAAATTGTGGTCTTTCGATTTCCATGATGATCTTGCCTCCGTAAAAGACCATTACCGTCCCGGTAGATTCGCTAACCGTGATGGCTACCGCCTGGGTAATAGCGGTGATAGCAGCGGCAGACCGGTGCCTGGTCCCCAGGCCCTGTGGGATATCTTCTGTAACCGCTCCGGCCCTTATAAAGGCCCCAGCGGTCTCGATCACCCCGTCTCCCCGGATGATAAAGGCCCCATCAAGGCTTGCAAATTCTTTGACGGTTTCTTCAAGCCTGGGGTCCAGAATATTTCTTTCACTTTCGGGGTAGCCCTTGAAAGGATTAAGAATTAGCTGTTCACAATACTGGAGAACTCTTTCCGTATCTCCCACGATAAATATAGTCCCAACCGGCTTTCCTTCTCTTCCTTCCACCGAAAGGTCAATTGCTATCTCTAGTACTCGCAAAAAGACCTCCGGGCGAACAACCTCGTGGAGGTGTTCGAGCTGGGTAACCGCAAAAAATTCAAATTCTTCGCCAATATCCAAGATGAAAAGAGAGTCGAGGGCTCCGCTTTCAGCTATCCCGGAAAGACAGAGAATGATGTCTTCCGGATGAAAAACTCCCTGCGAGACCCCCACTAAAACCGCTATTTTCATCTGTCCCAGGCGGGTAAGTTTGATAGGGGGGACCCTGATAGAAATAACTTTTTCGGGCAGTTTTTCTTCTATCTCCTCACGACTTACCAGGACTAACCGGGTATCCCCTAACTTCTGGATAAAATGTTCCAGGAAGGCTTTGTCCTGAAAGACATCCGCATAGACCATAATGGCCTTAATCTGCAGACAATTAGAAAGATCAGCCGCGTATTCGAGCAATTTTTCCGTAAGACACTTCTGAAATTGATTTATTTTGGCCATGGTAAGATATTTCTTTTTTTAAGGTTTTCCGGAAAAGACGCTAAGAGCAGGGATTTTCCCTGTCAAGGTAAGGCGTGTAAGAAAGGGGTAAGCTATGAGTAGATTTTCTCGTGAGGCAATTAGGTTAGAGTCAATAATCTTTACCCTTCAAAGAGGATCAGCGGCAAGAAATGCACCTTTGTGCCATTTAAGGTTTTTTCCTTCCAGAGATCTCGGGAGACCACTACCGCCCGGAGGGGACGATACCGTTTGATAAACGACCGAAGGCCGGAGAGCTTTTCGGGGTGGCCGCGGAATTTTACTTCTACGGGGAGGTATTCCCCTGAAGTAAGGACCACGAAGTCCACCTCGGGGCCGCTTTTCTTTCGCCAGAAGCGAAGGCGTTCCTCCGGTCTCAGGTTTCTCATAAGCGCAAGGGCTACCATGTTTTCCGCATAAAGTCCGGCGGCCTGCGGCCTTAAGGCCAGAGAGGAGAAGTTTCCTAGGGACCAGCTTAAAAGGCCGGTATCCGCGAAATAGACCTTGGAGGCCTTCTTGATCTCCGTGCGAGGATTCTCTGCAAGCGGTGGCACCTCCTTCACCAGAAGGAGGGCCTTAAGTAGCTCCAGATAGTGTTTTACCGTCTTGTGGCTTACCCCTACGTCCGAGGCCATCTCCGAAAACTTGACTATGGAACCCAGGCTTCCGGAAAGGACCAGAAAGACCCTCTCAAAGGTTCGAGGGTCCGGTTGGGCAAAGAGAAGCTTTAGATCCCTCAAGGCGTAGAGGCGGAAGATCTGTGAAAGAAGCCTGGTCTTTACTTCCGGATCCGGGGCCAGGACGACTTCGGGAAAGCCTCCGAAAAGGAGAAACTCCTCGAGCAGCTTCCATATCTTTCCGGGAATTCGTAAGGATTCGGGATCCCGGAGTCGGTGGATGGAGACAGACGGAAGAAGCCGGGCGTAATCGTTTTCTTCCCGGAAATGCAGGAATTCACGAAAGCTCAGGGTGAAAAGCTCAAACTCCACCATGCGACCGATGAGGGAGTACCTGAAGTGCTTGAGAACCGCAAGGCTTGAGGAGCCCGTGAGGATGAGTTTGAGCTCGGAAAAGTGGTCCACCGTGAGTTTTACGAAACGGGCCGGATCTTCGAGCAGGTGGAACTCGTCAAGGAATACCACGCCGGGTTTGCCCAGAAATTTCGTGAGGGCCCTGGGCCCGGCCTCGATCACATCCCGGTCGTCAGGATCTTCCAGGTCGAAGAAAAATACCGGTTTACCTTCTTCGGTCAGCCTCAGGGCCAGAAGCTTGAGCAAAGTGGTCTTTCCCACTCGACGCGGGCCCACTATGACTACGGCCTCCCTGCGGGCAAGCCAGGGCTCAAGCTTTAAGAGCAATTCCCGCGGATAGAGTTTTTCCTCTTTTATCCTGTCGAGATCGATCATTTTTACTTAATGGTAAAGTCCTTTCCAGAAAAATCAACTTTTTGGAAATATCCTTCCCGATTGGTAAGGTCAGGGTCGGCCCGGGGCGTCAAGGCTCAAGCCCAGAAGGAGCCAGTCGGGAACGGCGAAGAGGAGTTCGGCTCTCTTATCGCCCGCGGGGAGCGAATATGGGGCCCTATGAAGAGTACTTTTATCTACTCTTACATAAATTTGGGTGGACGGTGAAGGGAAGAAGATGGAACCCACACTTCCGGAAAGGGCCAGAAAGCCCCCTCAAGGTTCGAGGAGCCGGTTGGGCAAGATCCCTCAAGGCTTAGAGGCGGAAGATCTGTGAGAGGAGGTAGTCTTTATTTTAGCCATGGCAGGCCTTTCTCTTTAAGGTTTTCCGGAAAAGACGCTAAGAGCAGGGATTTTCCCTGTCAAGGTAAGGCGTGTAAGACCGGAGTAAGCAATCTCAGCCAGAGGGATCAGGTTCAGGACATCTTCCCGGTTGTAGGCAATGAGCCTTTCAAGGGCCGAGAGCTTTCTCTTTCGCCGCCAGAGGCGCCAGAGTTTTACCGCCATGTAACCGTCAAAGCCGTCTATTTCTTCAGGCCTTTCAAAGCCCAGGGCCTTTTCGATCTTTTTAAGCCCTCCCTTTAGCCCCAGCCTTTTAAATAGCGGGCAGAGATCCAGGTGAACCAGAGGCGGTGGAAGCCACGGATACCGGGCCTTCAAAAAGGGCCAGTCGAAAAAACTACCCCCAAAAGTCACCCAGAACCGAAATTCAGAAAGTCTTTCCAGACCTTCTTCAAGATTTTCCCTTGCCACATAAGAAAAATAGCCCTCCTCCGTAGCCATACCGAGCACCGTAACCTGGTGTTTTCCACGCCGCAGGCCATCGGTTTCTATGTCCAGGAAAACTGCCTCCCTTCGGAAGTGCTTGAAGAGACGCCAGTGGTGCCTGCGGGGAAGACGAAGGGAGAGCTCTTCCAGATTCTTGGCGAAGGGTAGAAATTCCTCAAGTTCTTTCTTCCAGAAAAGGAGGCGTGTTTTCGAAAGGGAAGGGATCTTTTCTGCCTCCAGAAGATGCCACCAGGTGCGACATCCATTCTGCCAGAGGTGGCGCTCCAGCCTTTCATCCACCCCTGGCAGATGTAAAAAAGTCCGGTAAAGCATTAAATCCGGTCTTCGTAAATGTGAGCAGGATACTTTTTCTGTAGTTCCCGAAGCACCTTTTGTAAAGCGGCTTCCTCTCTGGCCTGGGTCAACTCCTGACGAACTTTTTCCTTTACCTCTTCATACTTTTGTTGTTTGGCTTCACGAATCTCTTCTACCTTTATGATGTGATAACCAAAGGCGGTTCGCACGGGCTGGCTGATCTCACCAGGCTTTAATTTAAAAGCCACTTCTTCAAATTCTTTTACCATCTGGCCACGGGTGAAAAAGCCAAGATCACCACCCCGGTTCTTGGTGCCCGGATCTGCGGAATATTCTCTGGCAAGCTTGGCAAAATCCTCACCCTTTAAAAGCCGGGCCCGAAGCTCCTTGGCCTTCTTAAGGGCCTCTTTTTCTTCCTTAGGAGAAGCATTTTGCGGCACCTCAATCAAAATGTGGCGCGCCCTTATGGAGGCCGGCTTACGGAACTTTTCTTTGTGCGTCTCATAATAAGTGCGAAGCTCTTTTTCACTTACCTTCTCTACCCCCGCAAAGGTCTTTTCGAGATAGGCCTGTGCCAGAATCTGTTTGGTAATCTCTTCAATTTTGGCCTTTATCTTTGGGTCCTGGTCAAGCTTGGCGTCTCTGGCGGCCAGAGAAAGAAGAGAGATCTCCACCCAGCGCTCCACCAGGGCCTTTTTCAACTGCGGCTGATGGGCCAGAATCATTTTGATCTGTGGGGGAGCGGTTTCTAACTTGGCTTCAAATTCCTTCTTGGTGAGTTTATAAGGCCCCACCTGGGCCAGGATTTCGTCCTGGCCTTGCTTTTGGCCTGCCATTGCCCCTGAACTCCAGCAAATGAAAATACAAAACAAAATCCCAAAAAACTTTTTCATAACAACCTCCTCTCATATTTACTTTGGGCAGCTTAAGCGGAGAAAGGCCCTCTGGCAAGCTAACGAAGAACACTTCTGGGCGGGAAATAACCCGGGCCAATCGTCCGGTTGGGCAGGACCAAGCTCTCCGGCCCCAAAAGGGTGCCCGGATTGGTCACCGAGTTGCAACCCGTCTGAACCCCATCTCCTAAAATGGCCCCCAGTTTGCGAAGGCCCGTGTCATAATATTCCCCTTCGACGCGAACTCTAACGGTTTCTCTGGTTAATTTAAGATTGGCAAGCTTGGTGCCAGCCCCGAGATTTACCTCCCGGCCCAGGATACTGTCGCCAAGATAGGCGAAATGTCCGGCCTTGGCTCCGTCAAGCATGATGGTATTTTTCATCTCCGTGGTGTGCCCTACCACACAGCGCGAGCCTACATAGCAGTTTCCTCGCACATAAGCTCCCTGACGAACCTCTGTAAAATCACCTATGAAAAGAGGGCCTTTGAGAAGGGCTCCGGGTTCTACCAGAACCCCGCGGCCGATCTCTATTTCGGCATCCATGAATACAGCCCCCGCACAAAGCACACTTGCTCCGGGAAGAACCCGTCCTGAAAGTTCTACAAGAAGCTTTTCCTTGGTGGCATCCCCGAAAAAGATCGTCACGTCTTCCCTGACAGGGAAAAGCTCGCCTTCAAAAAGGATATAAGTCTCAGGAAGGGGTCTTTTTAGAGGAAGACCCTCCAGATTGGGCTGAAGGATGGCCTTAAGTCTTTCTTTCAGGTTGGCAACGGCCTCCCAGACCGGGGCGTGGAATTCGAAAAGATCCTCAAGAGAAGAAAGTTCTCCTCTGGGGAAAAAGTCGTGCGGATGGATCATTTCCCTTCCCCTTTTGCCCTTAGAACCTCTACCAGAGGCGGGCCGATTTCAACCAGCCCCAGTTCGGTAATATGCATGAGGTGGATACGGGTGTCATGGCCACACATGCGACAGCCATCGATGCGGAAAAGGCGCACAATCTCTCCGATTTCTGCCTTGTAAAGCTGGGCCGCGCGGGCCGAAAGAATCAGCTCCTTAGAAAGGACCATGGAACAATCTACAATGTGGCCTACCGCGTAACCACCAGCAGCTTCTGCAGAAAGTTCCTCATGAGAACTGCGTTTTTGTGAGATAAATAAGGCCGTCTGATACCATTTTTTACAAAAGGTATAAAGGGCCCGCACAATGCTGCGAGCCAGCATCTCTTTGGCTTCGTAAAGACCGGTAATAGAATCGATAACCGTGCGGTGAACTTTGTAGGTGCGATAAATATGGGCCAGGGTATCAAGAAGGGTCGGCATATCATCGCGTAAACGGGCGTAACTGGCGGCGTCAAGAATGATGATGCGCTCTTCGATCTCCTTAAAATCCACCCCCATGGCCTTGGCCCGTTCTTCAAGGCCTACCGAAAGAAAAGAGGCCGGGGTTTCCACCGTAACAAAACAGACCGGCTCCCCGAGACTGGCCTGCCTGATGGTAAACTGTTCGGCCATAAGGCTTTTTCCAGTATCCGGCATCCCGGTAAGATTGGCCACACAACCAAGGGGAATCCCCCCTAAAGATTTGCGGTGGGGTTTTTGGCCTTTCCATTCTACCAGGTAGAAAAGGTCATCAAGCCCCGCCACTCCCGTAGGAACCCCTTTTAACTCCGGGGCCTTTTCCTTGGCCTCAGAAACAGTGTAGATGGCATCATATATGATATGGCGTTCCCTTTCTTCCATATTTTCTCCTTATTTTTCAAGGGTTTCTCCGTCAGGAATGAAATAATCTGGCGGGTAGTCACTTATCTCTACTTCGGGATAAAGGATACAATTCGTGCCGATACGGCTTTTACCCGGGACAAAGGCCCTTTTCCCTACGATGGTTAAGCCGCTAAAAAGGTGCTTCGGGAAACGCCGATTTTTGACCTCCGGATTTCCGAACCCCACCTGCGCAGCTTCTCCTACAAACACTTCTTTATCAAGAATAACCCTTTTTAACCTTGCACTTTTCGAAACCACCGTATTATGCATAATCACACAGTCTTCCACCTCGGCCCCTTCCTCTACCACTACCCCCGGAGAGAGGACGGACCGTTTAACCACCCCGGCAACCACACAGCCTGGAGAAATAACGCTTTCTTCAACCTGCCCCGAACAGAGAATCTGACTCGGGGGCCAATCATAAGACATCCCGTGGGGCATAACATTGGTCATGGTGCCCCACTTTTCGGGATCCAGCCCTGAATCTGGACGTAGTAGATCCATATTGGCCTGAAAATAGGCTTCAAGGGTTCCCACATCCCGCCAGTAGCCCTTAAAAGGGAAGGCGTAAACGCGGGCTTCTTTTAAGGCCTGAGGCAAAATGTGCATTCCGAAATCTTCCTCTCGAACCCGCCCCAGGACATCAATCAAATAAGAGGTGTCAAACACGTAAACTCCCATGGAAGCCAGATTGGAACGGGCCCGAGCAGGCTTTTCCTCCCAATCTAAAATGCGGTCTTCTTCGTCTGTAATGGCTATTCCGAAGTGGTGGGTTTGTTCCCAGGGAACAGGCATCATGGCAACGGTAACCTGGGCCTGGCGCTCACGGTGGAACTTTATCAATTCCCTGTAATCCATTGAGTAAACGTGATCCCCTGAAAGGATGAGGACTTCCTTTGAGGGACGCTGGATAATAAAATCCAGGTTCTGTCTTACGGCATCAGCCGTCCCTTTATACCAGTCCCAGTCTTTTTCGCCGGTTTTGGGAGGAAGGATTCGCACCTCTCTGGTGCGCCCGGAAAGATCCCAGGGGGAACCATCTCCAATATGATCCATAAGGGAGAGGGGTTTATACTGGGTGAGGATAGCTACACGGGAAAGATCAGAATTTGCTATATTAGAAAGGGTGAAATCAATAATCCGATAAATGCCACCAAAGGGCACCGCCGGCTTGGCCCGCTTCCGAACTAAAATATTAAGCCGGCTTCCCACACCGCCAGCCAGAAGAATGGCTAAAACATCCTTCATTACGATAATTATTAAACCATCTTTAAACGGAGGTGTCACGAAAGTTTTTAGGGCCCCCTTTTAATTTTAAGGAGAGCGGGGCCCCTTTCGTAAACTATTTTGTTACCAAAACGGCTGATTTCCGTGCAAGACCTATAGTTTTGGCAGTGGTGCTTCCCATGATAAATTTTTGGATTCCAGTTTTGCCATATTCACCCATTAAAATAAGATCTGCCAGCTCATCTTCAGCTACTTTAACTATCATTTCGGGGGGATTCCCCACCACTTCTAAGGTTTCGATCTTTACCCTTGGGGGTAGTTGTTCCTCCTGAGCAAGCTTTTTAAAAGCTTCTAATATTTTAGAAGTTTTTGGAATATCACTTTCTCTTCTAGCAACACTCAGAGCAATAATCTTTTTAAGAGTACTGCATCTCTTTCCCATACTTAAAGCTTCTTTTTCTGCTTTTTTGGCAAAATAAGACCCATCAGTAGCCACCAATATTACTTCTCCATAAACGACTACGTCTTTAGGAACCACCATGACTTTGCAAGGGGCATAACCAATTACTTTTTCTGTTACACTGCCCATAAAAAGTTTTTTAAGTCCTGTCCGTCCCCGCTTTCCCATTACAATAAGATCCGTTTTTAATTTCTCTGCTTCTTCAATGATAACTCTCCAGGCTTCGGGATGATCTCTGATAATAATCTCTGCTTCTCCGCCCTCTTTTTCTACCATACTCTTAACTTTCTCAAGAAATGCACGATGTTCTTCAGGAATACCTTCTAAAGCTGCTAGCAGAGCCTCTGGTACTTCAGGATGATATTCACGCACATACAAAATATAAAGTTTGGCCTCACACTCCAGAGCAATTGTTACCGCCTCTTGCGCAGCCCCTTTACTTTGTTCTGAAGCATCTACCGCAAGCAATAAAGATTCAATTTCTCCCATTAGATGAGTATTCACTCCTAACATAGAACCTCCTTGATATTTTTGATACTTTATTCGATTTATTTTTCGGTTTTTCTTCCAAAAAGTCAAGCAAAAATTGGCTATTAGAGCTTTTTAAAGGCAACTTGAGCCTATAAAAGGCAAAAAATCTTAATTTTCGTGACGTAATGGAAGATTTTATGAGTTTTGAAATCAATTGAAAGACGTGAAGATAATAAAACAACTCTTTGGTGCCCGGGGCCGGACTCGAACCGGCACGGGGTATTACCCCAGGGGATTTTAAGTCCCCTGCGTCTACCAGTTCCGCCACCCGGGCAATCGCTTGAATGGCTTGGCATTCAGGGAGTTTACCCTACCCGTTATCATGCCGCAAGAGCGATCAAACCCGTTCAAAATAGATCAATTACAATCAAGTTTGTTTGCAGTCTGCTTGCAAAGATCTTTGCAAAAATGAATTATTAATCCGAGCAATTAATGTGTAACATTACATGGCATATCTGACTGCCGGGGCGCGAAAGTAACTCTTCACTATCTCCGGCTGCCTCTGCGTACTCATCAAACATACTACTGGACACCTTCCTCT
>JALSPN010000256.1 GCA_026985945.1 Thermodesulfobacteriales bacterium | reverse complement strand
TTCGGCTTCCGGATGAAGGGAAAGAAAACCGATCCGCTCCCCGGGGAGAGAAAGTTCTTTGGAGAAGCTTGTGACCACGATGGCATTTTCGTAATAGGGGAAGATGGGCGGGGCCTCCAGGCCGTCAAAGACGAGATTTCGGTAAGGCTCGTCGGAGATTAAATAGATAGGATGTTCCCATTTTTCGGACTTTTGTTTAAGGAGGTTAGAGAGCTCTTTGATTTCTTCAACACTATATAGTTGCCCGGTGGGATTGTGAGGGGAATTGATGAGGACCGCTTTGGTGCGAGAGGTGATAGCCGCTTCCAGGGCAGAAAAATCCAGAGAAAAATTCTCCCTGGTGCGGACTGGAACGGCTACTCCCCGATGATTCTCTACGTAGAATTTATATTCCACAAAAAAAGGGGCCGGGAAAACGACTTCTTCTCCCGGGTCAAGTAGGGCTTTAAAAATGACGTTCAGGGCCCCGGCTGCCCCACAAGTCATGACAACGTGTTCCATCGGCACGGCGTATCTTTGCTCCTTGGAAACCTTGATAGCCATGGCCTCCCTTGCAAAAGGGAACCCGGCGTTTGGCATGTAACCGTGAAGAGATGGGGTGTCTTCTCTGACGATTTCTTCAAGGGCCTTATGGACGGCTGGAGGTGGTGGGACATCGGGGTTGCCCAGGCTAAAATCGCAGACCCTTTCCGCCCCAAACCGGGCTTTAAGTTTGGCTCCCTCCTCAAACATTTTTCTAATCCAGGAAGCCCCGGCCAGGTATTCTTTGATTTGTGCGGAAACAGCCATCTTTTCCTCCTGTTTTTAGATGCTTTAAACCTTTCTGAAAAACCACAGTCAAGTGTTATGTTAAAAATATGAGCAGCGCTGTCAAAGTAAAATTATTTGGCATTCTAAGGCTCCGCTTTCGGCCCTGGGAGAAAGAAATTTCTTTAGATTCTCCGTTATCCTTAAAAGAGTTCCTGGAAGCCTTAGAGGGCCCATTCCCAGGCCTTAAAGAAACCCTTTTTTCCAGAAATAAACTCCAAAAAGGGGTTATCATCCTCAAAAACGGCCGCAACATATTTCATCTTGCGGGTCTTGATACCAAAATTTTTCCGGGAGATGTCCTGGTGATTTTTCCTCCCGGAGCAGGGGGATGAATACTTTTTACGCCCGTCAGAAGTCCCTCTTTACGGTGGAGGAGCATGCGCGCCTCAAGGCCGCCACCGTTCTGATAGCAGGCCTTGGGGGGCTTGGAAGCTTTGTGGCTGAAGGTCTTTGTAGGGCAGGAGTCGGGGGATTGATTCTCCTTGACCACGATCGCGTCTCCCTTCCGGATCTCAACCGGCAGATCCTTTACCACAGAGATGACGTGGGCCGCTTTAAGGCCCAGGTGGCCAAGGAAAGGCTCCTTCTGGTCCGTGATGATCTCTGGGTAGAGGCCTGGGTTCAACGCCTGAGACCAAAGTTTGCAATTCCCTCCAGGGTCTCGGTGGTGGTCGATGCCCTGGATAACTGGGAAAGCAGATTTATCCTGGCGGAGCGAGCAGAGAGAAGCGGTAAGTTTCTGGTCCACGCCGGCCTTTCCGGATATTATGGTCAGATAACCACTATTGCCCCGGATTCTTTGAGTCTTTCTGAAGTCTTTGCCGGAGCGCAGGAAGATCCGCATCCTGAAGCCTATTTCCCCATTTGTGCCGTTCTGGGGGGTTTAATGGTAGAGGAAGTGCTCAAAATTATATGCAAGCGGGAAGGAACCCTCTCGGGGCGCTTACTCCTGGTTGATCTACGATCTTATGAGTTCGAACTGGTGCCGATAGCTAAATAAGGGAAGGCTTCCCTTAAACCCTCAAGGACCATCTGGACGGCTATCACCGCCAGAATTAGACCCATGAGCCGGGTAATGACCCCGATGCGCGTACGTCCCAAACGCTGTGAGATGGCCTCTCCGTAGATAAAGCACAGATAAGTAAAAAGGCATACCACCGCAAAAACAGCCAGGATAAGGATAAGATCATAAAAATGGGTGCGAGCTCCGGCAAAAGACATGGCGGTGGTAATGGTTCCAGGGCCAGAAAGGATCGGGGTGGCCAGAGGAGTAATGGCGATGGAGTCCGGATCCGCCTCTTCGTGTTCTTCTTCTCCCGGATGATGCTGCCGGGAAGGCTTCCCCCGTAAAAGATGATAGGCAATAAGAAAGACCAAAATGCCGCCTGCAATCCGGAAAGCCGGAAGAGTAATCCCGAAAAATCGAAAGATGAAATTGCCTGCGATGACAAAAAGGGCACAGATGATAAAGGCTGCGACCACGGCCTTTTGGGCCACTTTCTTTCTCGTGCTTTCGTCAAATTCTTCTACCAGACTAACGAAGACCGGCACGTTACCGATGGGGTTCATAATGGCCAGAAAACCGCTGAATATTTGCAGAATAAAGCTTATCATCGCCTTTTTAGCCTTTGATAAAAGATTCTCAAACTCGTCGCCCTTTGCATCTCTTCTCCAAAGGATTAGATTAGAATAAGTCTAACAAAACAGAGGTGAACCAGATGATCGTTATTCTCAAGCCTGATATAGATCCTTCTGGCCCGGAAGTCCAGCGCATTTTAGAGACCCTGCATTATTATCAAGGGATTACGACCAAAATATCCGGGGTTACCGGGGCAGAACGCAAGCTGATAGAAATTTACGTGATTGGAGACACCTCTCGTATCCCGGATGAAGAAATAGCCATTCTTCCCGGGGTGGAAAGGGTGGTCCGGATTTCCAAAAAATACCGTCTCATAGGACGGCATACCGCAGATCAGGAGGGGCTGGGTTTCGATTATAATGGCCTTCATTTTGATCAAAATTCCTTTCACATCTTTGCAGGGCTTTGTGCGGTAGATACCCCCGAGCATGTAGAAATGATGTTTTCGGCCCTTAAAGAGGTTGGGGTCGTTACTTCCCGGATGGGGGCTTACAAGCCCCGCACCAATCCCTATTCTTTCCAGGGTCATGGGCGCAAGTGTCTGCCCTGGCTTTTTGAGCTGGCGGGCAAGTATGGCATCCGCTGTATCGCGATGGAAGTTTGCAAGGAGGCCCATATTGAAGAAATCTACGAGGAACTTGAGCGGGCCGGAAGGCCTACCGGAGTAATGCTTCAGATCGGCACCCGCAACGCCCAGAATTTCGAACTCCTTAAAGCGGTGGGAAGCCAGCAAGAATTTCCCGTGCTTTACAAACGGGGAATGGGAATCACTATCGAAGAGAGTCTTAACGCCTGCGAATACATTGCCAGCGAAGGTAATCGCAATATCATTTTTTGTCTGCGAGGGGTGAAGACCAACCTTGGAGATCCTCACCGCAACCTGGTAGATTTTGCCCATGTGCCGGTGATCAAAGGTCTGACAAGGCTTCCCGTCTGTGTGGACCCCACTCATTCGGTAGGCAGGCGTCAGTTTGCCCCTGACGGCATTCAGGAAATTTTTCACGCTGCGGCCCAGGGGGTAATCGCCGGGGCCAACATGATCCTGGTAGAATTTCATCCCCGTCCGGAAAAGGCCCTCTGTGACGGGCCGCAGGCTCTGCGTCTGGAGGAGCTGGCCCACTTTGTGGAAGATATGAAGATTGTAAGGGAGGCCTATCAGCAACGAAAGGATCTGGCCAGCCGTTATGCCTTACAGGCCCTTTCTCCTACTTTTCAGGCGGCAGGAGTTTAGAAAATGAAAAGACTCCATTACATTCAGCACGTCCCCTTTGAAACCCCCGGGGCCATCCTTGATTGGGCAAGGAGCCGGGGGTTTGAGATCTCTCATACCCGCGTTTTTCTGGACGAGCCCTTCCCCTCAGCCTCTGATTTTGACTTCCTGGTCCTTATGGGCGGCCCCATGAGCGTCCATGACGAGAGTCAATATCCCTGGCTCTCTGAAGAGAAGAATTTCCTTAAAAACATCCTGGGTGAAGATGAAGACCGCATAAAAATCCTGGGTATTTGTCTGGGGGCCCAGCTTCTGGCCGAAACTCTGGGAGGAGAAGTCTATCCCAACCGCTACAAAGAAATCGGCTGGTTCCCGATAGAACTTACCCAGAGTGGGCGCGCTCATCCCCTTTTCAGGGAATGGCCCAGAAGTTTCAATGTCTTTCACTGGCACGGAGAGACCTTCTCCCTGCCTCAGGGGGCTTTGCACCTGGCCTTTTCCGAGGCCTGTAAAAATCAGGCCTTTCTCTACGAAGATCGTATTCTTGCCCTCCAGTTTCATCTGGAGGTAACCCCTGAGATTGTTTCTGAGCTTCTGGAAAAGAGTGCCTCTGACCTGGTGCCAGGGCCTTATGTCCAGGGGGCAGAAGAGATCAAAGGGCAGCCGGAACTATATGAATTCTGTCACGAGAGGCTTTTTCGCCTTTTAGATGATTTCGTGCGCCTCTAAGGCTTCTATCTCGCCGGCCAGCGCCAGAAATTTCTCCGGCGGGATCTCTTCGGCCCGTGCTTGCGGAGGAAGCGCAAGTTTTTCAAATATTCCCAGGAGTCTGGAAGGTTCAATTCCCAAAGGTTTCAGGTTTTTGACCAGTTTTTTCCTTCGGGAGGAGAAAGAAAATTTAAGAAGTTTTTGAAGGGTCTTCTCGTGGGGGAGAATATCTTTCTGCACCTCAAGTTTTACCACGGTGGAATATACCTCCGGTTGAGGGTAGAAGTTTCCCGGTGCAAGGGTTAACAATTTTTTTATTTTACAGGTTAAAGCCAGATAGACCGTAAGCTGGCCGTAGTCTTTGCTGCCAGGCTCAGCCAGCAAGCGTTCAGCCACTTCTTTCTGGAACATAAAGACTGCCATCTCCCAGGCCTTTCTTTCCTCAAGGAGTTTATAAAGGAGGCGGCTTGAAAGATAGTAAGGCAGATTCCCGAAAAGGATTAACCTCTGGCCAAGCTCCTGAGAAAGATCAAGATAATCAAGCTTCAAAATGTCACCGTGACGAAGTTCAACATTTGAGGGGAGAAAGTTTTCTTCTTTCAGAAGTTTCAAGAGGTCTTTGTCAATTTCAAAACCTATTACCCGGGGGGCTTTTTCTGCCAGCGTTAAAGTGAGGACCCCAAGCCCCACCCCAAGCTCCACCACGGTCCTTCCCCCGGGGAGTTCGGCAAGGGAGACGATTTTGCGGGCCAGGTTGAGATCAAGCAAAAAATTTTGCCCCAGCCTCTTTTTGGCCCGGAGCCCGTAGCGTTTAAGGAGGGATGCCGGAGAAGGGAATTTAAAACTGGTAACGGGGGAATTGACTGCGGGCATAAACGTCTAAATCCAGGCTGGCAAATTCTTTCCGGAGCCATCTCTGGTAGCCGGCAACCCCAACCATGGCAGCGTTGTCAGTACAAAATTCTGGCCTTGGTAAGAAGAGAAAAAAGCCATCTTCCCGGGCAAGCTTTTGGAATTCCTCTCGCAGGCTTTTGTTTGAGGCCACACCGCCAGCAACCACCAGGTTTTTGACGCCGGTAGCATTTAGGGCCCTCAAAGTTTTTTTGACCAGGACTTCCACCACCGCGGCCTCAAAACTGGCACAAAGGTCATGTATTGGCACGGGAAGCCCCTTTTTTTGCAAGTCTTTTACAAAGTGGGCCACGGCGGTCTTAAGGCCGGAAAAGCTGAAATCGAATCCTTCTTGATCGAGAAGGGGCCGGGGGAGGGGAATACTTTGAGGATCTCCCTTCTCCGCCAGGCGACTTATGATACGCCCCCCCGGATAACCAAGCCCGAGAAGTTTGGCCACTTTATCAAAGGCCTCACCGGCGGCATCATCTCTCGTCTGGCCCAGGAGATAAAATTCTAGATAATCCCTAACGTAAAAAAGGGCCGTGTGCCCTCCAGAAACTACCAGAGCGATAAAAGGAAAGGAGGGCTTTTTTTCTTCCAAGAAAGCCGCCAGGAAATGGGCGTTGATGTGATCTACGGCCAGAAGGGGAAGCCCGCGCCCAAAGGCCAGCGCCTTGGCAAAAGAAACCCCTATTAGCAGAGAACCTATTAGCCCCGGCCCGTTAGTAACGGCCACGGCTTCGATTTCTTCAAGGGAAATCCGGGCCCTTTCAAGGGCTTCAAAGGCCAGAGGCAGGATGAGCTCCAGGTGCCGGCGCGAGGCAAGCTCCGGCACAATCCCCCCGTAACGACGATGCAGTTCTTCCTGCGAGGCTACCAGGTTGGCAAGGACCTTTTCTCCATCTTCTAAGATGGCAAAGGCCGTTTCGTCACAGGAGGTCTCAAGAGCCAGAAGTTTCATAGAGAAAAAATGTAACAGAGAAGAAAATTTTTGCAGCTTAAGTTGCAAAAAGGCCGAAAAGCTTTTTATGGACGATTTCCGCAAAAGGGTTTCCGGCCACCGAGAAAGGCTGCGTCGCAAATTCTGGGATTATGGAATCGAGGCCTTCACCGACGAAGAGGTGCTCGAGCTCCTTCTCATTTTCGGGACCCCGCGAAAGGATTGCAAACCTTCTGCAAGAGAGGCCCTTAAGCGTTTCGGAGACCTGGCCTCCGTGCTGGAAGCTCCGGTGGAAGAACTCCTTAAAGTCCCCGGGATAGGCGAAAAAAATGTCTTACCCCTCAAATTTGTTCCGGCGGTGGCCCGGCGTTTTCTCAAAAGACGCATCCAGCAAAGGCCCTATTTTTCTTCCGCCAAGGAGGTTTACGAATACTTGATCCACAGCATGATGGATCTCAAAAAAGAAGTCTTTAAGGTCCTCTATCTTGATGCCAGAAATTGTATTCTGGCCGCAGAGGATCTCTTCCAGGGGACGGTAAACGAAAGCGTGGTCTATCCCCGGGAGGTCTTTGAACGGGCTTTTAAGCATCATGCCAGTGCTCTGGTGTTAGTGCACAATCATCCTTCGGGTAACCTTTCTCCCTCTACGGCAGACATTTCTCTTACCAGAAGACTACTTTTGGCGGCCAGGCTTTTGCAGGTAAAATTGCTTGATCACTTAATTATTGCCAGGGGAGGCTATTTCA
>JALSPN010000255.1 GCA_026985945.1 Thermodesulfobacteriales bacterium | reverse complement strand
CGGGAGATTTCGAAAGTATTTTTCGGGACTTCAAAGTCCCAAGTCTTCCCGATATCGTGGTCAAGCTGATCTCCCTCCTACGGGACCCGGAAGTTTCCCCCTCTCAGGTAGCCTCCCTCCTCTCTTACGACCCAGGGCTTGCCAGCCGTATCCTTCAGATGGTCAATTCCGCCCACATAGGACTTACGAGGCCGGTTAGCAATCTTTCTCAGGCGGTCAACATTTTGGGCCTTAAACAGATCGAGACCCTGGTCATCTCCTACGGGGTAACATGCATTATCAAAGATCCTCGCCGCGAAAATTTTGATCTGGCCGCTTTCTGGACGGATTCCCTCTTCCGAGCCCTTTTTGCTCATGAACTAGGGAAACCTTCTGGAAGAGAAGATGAGGCCTTCCTGGGAGCGCTCTTACAGGATATCGCCCTTCCTGTTCTCCTTACGGAATGGTTTGAAGCTTACAAGAAAGCCTATCTGGAGGCCCAGAAAAACCGGATCCGTCTGAGTGAGGCCGAAAGCCGGATCCTCAAATGGCATCACGCCCAGGCCGGGGCCTGGCTGGCCAAAAGTGGCATCTAAGCGATGTTATTATCTGTGCCATTGGTCTTCACACCAGTGCTCCCCAGGAATTGAAGACCCTGCCCTTACATGATGAAGTCTTTTTCATCGTGGCTTTCTCAGGGGCTATCCCCTCGGTGCTTGAAAAAGAACCTTCCTGGGAGCCCTGGCTGGCATTCGTTAATGAGGGCTCTTTCTCTTCTAAAAAGACCTTAGAAGCCCTTGGCAAAGCCAAAGAGCTCCTTCTGGAAACTGCCAAAAACTTCGGGCTCAAAGTAAAGGAACCCCAGGAACTTCCTAATCTTTGAGAAGAGTTGCGATCTCTTCAAGCCCTTTGCGGATTTCAAGTAAAGTCTCTCTCAAATCCTGGCGGGAAGAAAGCTTCTTTTTCGCCCCTGAAATAGTGTAACCTTCCTCGTAAAGAAGGGTCTTGATCCGCCGAAAGATCTCCACCTGACTCTCACGATAAAGTCTTCTGCCAGAGACCCTCAGGGGTTTTATGTATTTTCGAAACTCTTTTTCCCAAAAACGCAGGACATGGGGCTCAAGCTCAAGCAAACGCGCTACCTCTCCGATGGTGTAGTAGCGCTTTACCCCGGGTCTTTTTTCTGGCATCAGTTATTTATGAAATTTTTTAAAGTTGAGCTGGGTCTAAAGACGGCTGTCTTTTGGCCTTTAATCTCAATGGGGCTACCATCCTTGGGGCTTACTCCCCGCCGTGAAGGGCGCTTGTAGGGTTCAAAATTACCGAATCTTACGATTTTTACTACTTCTCCCCTTTCAAGGGCCAGCTTGATCTCTTCAAAGACCCGATCTACCACCTGAGAGAGACTTCGTGCGGAAAAGCCGAGCTCCTCGTGGAGATGTTTGACGATGTCTTTTTTGGTGAGGTTCTTTTTCATCGGACCTGGGCCTTAAAACGAGAAAGAATCTTTGCGGTAATCTCCGCC
>JALSPN010000254.1 GCA_026985945.1 Thermodesulfobacteriales bacterium | reverse complement strand
CCTCCAGGAATGGGGTTTTGTGGACACTTACCGCGCACTTCACCCTCAGGAAAAAGGGGCTTACACCTGGTGGGATTATCAATTCGGAGCCTTTAAAGCCAACCGGGGGCTAAGGCTTGATCATATCTGGGTAAGCCGGGCCCTGGCTCGGAAGCTCAAAGATGCCATCATTGATCGCGAACCAAGGGGCTGGAAGCGCCCTTCGGATCACACCCCGGTGATAGCTTTCTTCGAACTATGAACCTGGATTTTTCTTTTCTGAAAAAACTTTGTGAAGCAAACGGGGCCTCTGGGGCCGAAGAGCCGGTAAAAAAGATATTTTTAGAGGCCGCCAAAGATTTGGTGGACGATGTCTGGGAAGACGAACTTGGAAATCTCATCCTTCACAAGAGAGGAAAAGGCCCTAGGGTTCTTCTCGATGCCCATCTGGATGAGGTAGCCTTTTTGGTGGCAGGTTTTGAGGGCCCCTTCTTAAGGATCCTCCCCCTTGGGGGTGTAGATTCGCGAATGCTTTATGGTCAACGCCTCATTATCTGGGGCAGACGCCCCCTTTCCGCCGTGGTTGTTACCACACCACCCCATCTGGGCGAAAAAGAAAAACAGATTCCTCCGGTTGAAGAAATGCTCCTTGACGTGGGTCTTTCAGAAGAGCGGGTAAGGGAGTTGGTCTCTATCGGAGATCCCGTAACTTTTCCTCCCTTCTTTGAGGAGAACGAAGAAGCTATCTGGGGCAAAGCCCTTGATGATCGAGTTGGTCTTTTTCTCATGGTTGAAGCCTTAAAAGGGGCGCGCACAGAACTTGACCTTTATCTTTCTACCACCGTTCAGGAAGAGGTGGGGTTGAGAGGGGCGCAGGCCCTGGCCCAAAAGATTAAGCCCGAGATAGTCCTTGTTCTGGAAGGGACACTTGCGGGGGACCTTCCAGGCACTCCGGCTCACTTGCGCTTGGCCCTCTGCGGTAAAGGGCCGGAATTGCGCCTTGCAGACGCCCGTTTTCTGGCGGATCGAAACTTGACCCTTGGTCTGGCTTCTCTGGCGCGAAAAAGGGCCATTCCTCACCAGGTAGTGGTTAAAAACCGGGGAGGGACCAACGCCGCGGCCTTTCAGGTAGGGGTGCCGGTGAGGGCCGCTGCCATCTCAGTGCCTGTTAGATATCTTCACTCTTCGGTAAGTCTTGCCTTTAAAGGGGACATTACGGCTGCTTTGAATCTCCTGAAGGCCTTTCTCGAAAATCCCGAAGAGGTCCTCTCTTATCGCTGGACCTATCCGGGTTGTGAAGATTTAAAACTTGCTAACCAGGTGGAGAAAAGTTAACCGCTATTCTTACTTGTTGAACTATGTTCTTTATAATGTCTTTGTGATGACTAAAAAGAAACTTCCGGTAGGTATCCAGAGCTTTGTCGAGATACGCACCGAAGGCTACTACTATGTAGATAAGACCCCTTTCGTCAAAAAACTCGTTGACGAAGGCAAGTATTACTTTCTCTCCCGCCCCAGGCGGTTCGGAAAGAGCCTCTTTCTTGACACTCTACGGCAGGCCTTCCTTGGAAAAAGAGAACTCTTCGAGGGCCTTTTTCTTGAAAACCACTGGGACTGGTCGAAAAAGTACCCTGTTATCTACGTCTCTTTCGGCGCCGGGGTAATCGAAGACGAAAACGACCTCGTAAAACAGATCCTCCTCATCCTTGAGGAAAATCAGGAGAATCTGGGTATAACTTGCAAACACGCCGACGATTATCGGGCCTGTTTCTACGAGCTTATCAAGCGGGCTGTAGAAAAGTTTGGGGCCAAAAGTGTCGTCCTGGTTGACGAATACGACAAGCCCATTCTCGATCGCATAGATGACCTAAAAACCGCCTCAAGAATCCGCGAAAAACTTAAAAACTTCTACTCCGTGCTTAAAGACGCCGACCCTTACCTCAAGTTCTGCTTCCTGACCGGTGTTACCAAGTTCTCCAAAGTGTCTATCTTCTCAGGCTTAAACAACCTTGAAGACATAACGATTTCGCCGGACTACGCCACCATCTGCGGCTACACCCAGAAAGAGTTTGAAACCGTCTTCTCCGACCGCCTTGAAGGCGTTGATCTTGAAGAAGTCCGCCTCTGGTATAACGGCTACTCCTGGCTTGGCGAGCCCGTCTATAACCCCTTCGACATTCTTCTCTTTTTGCGCAATCACGAATTCCGGCCCTACTGGTTTGAAACCGGCACCCCAACCTTTCTCATCAAGCTCCTCACGGAAAGAAAGTTCTTTATCCCCGAGCTTGAACACCTTGAGGTAGGCGAAGAACTTTTAGAAAGCTTTGAGATAGAATCCATTAAGCCGGAGACGATTTTATTTCAGACGGGCTATCTCACCATCGAAAAACTGGAATATGTGCTTGGTAAAAAACGTATTTACAAGCTTCGATATCCTAATCTTGAAGTAAAATCTGCGTTCTCTGAACATCTTCTCAATTATTTCGTTCAGGACATACGTGCTAAGGTTGAGAATGAAATTCGTCTTGCTCGTATTCTTGAATCCGGAAGAATAGAAGAGCTGATAGATATTTTTCGCGCCTTCTTTGCCTCCATCCCGTACGACTGGTATCGGAAGACGGAGCTTTCGGGCTACGAGGGTTTTTATGCCAGCATCTTTTATTGTTATTTTGCGGCGCTGGGTTTAGAGGTGCGGGTGGAGGAGGCCACAAACCAAGGGCGGTTAGACATGGCGGTGCTCTTTGAAGACCGCTGCTATCTTTTCGAGTTCAAGGTGGTGGAGGGGCAGGCCGAGGGGCGGGCCTTAGAGCAGCTCAAGGAGAAGGGCTACTTTGAGAAGTATGCCGCGAAGGGCCGCCGGATTTTTCTCATCGGCGTTGAATTCAGCAAGCGTGAACGCAATATCGTCTCTTTTGAGGTGGAAGAGCTTAAAAATTAAAGATGGCGAGGGCTTTAATCACAGATGACTTACTTGTAAGGATCGGCCTGAATTAAAGGGGCCTTTTCCGGGGGTTTAAAACTCGGGAAGACATAAATCCAGACAGAAGCCCTTATAAAGAGGGGGTAAGTAAACTCTCCCATTTTATAATTTCCTGCGGGGATGCGGGCTGAAAGGAGCCACCAGCCCTTTCGAGATAAAACAACGGCAAAAAGCCCGTTTTCGTCCGTTAAGAGATTTTGATACATACGGCTCGCTTCTACCTCCCCGAAATTATTGTGCGGGAGGTCTTCTGCGGCCAGATAGCAGCCGTGGTAAGGGACCACCTGGATAAGAGCCTGGGGAAGGGGTTTCCCCTGGAAATAAAGTCTTCCTCGCAAAAGGGAGCCTTCTTCCAGACCGTAAGGCCGGGTCAACAAGACGATTTCAGCCGGCAAAGAAAGGTGTCTCTCCCAGGCTTCACCTTTGCCCACATGGAGGGGAATTTTAACGTATTCCTGCCAGACTTCTTTGAGCCCCGGAACAAGGGCGGGTCTGGTTTCCAGGATCAAAAAATAATCTCCCTCTCCGGCGGGAAGGAAGTGGGCTACCCAGGCGTAGCGCTTTTGCCCCTGGGCATAATCAAAAATTTTGGTCCTGCGGAGGGCCACGGGCTGTTTTCCCCCTTCAGGTAAAACGATATAGGCTTTGGGTGGGGCCAGGTCATAGATGAGCCCCTGGAAGGGTTCACTGCGAAAAAGGAGCCAGAAGACCTCTTCCCCCTTGAGACCAAAGCCTCCTCCCTTCTCCTGAATGGCCGTCAGAAAAAAGGCCTTTGCAGGAGAGATGAGGACAAAAGTCAAAAGTAAGACCCCAAAGGCCCTTTTCATGTCCTATTTCCTCGGCTCAAAATCCCAATTCCTTTAAGATCAGGTTATGAAGGGCGGGCCTGAAGGCCTTGAGTTTGTTGGGCTCTCTTCTGGGGTGGACGCGATTGGTCAAAAAGACCACGATGATCTCCTTTTCGGGATCGAGCCAGAAGGACGGCCCGGTAAAACCCAGGTGCCCCAGAGAGCGGGGAGAGAAGCGTTCTCCGGCGCTCGAATTTTTAAGGCTTGGACGATCAAACCCCAGGGCCCAGGTGGCCTGCGAAGGGCTTTGCCATTCCCAGAATTCCTGAAGAAGGGACCGGGAAAGAAAGGCCTTTTCCTCTTCACCCTTATAAGCTCTGAGAAGAATTAATAGGAGCTTGAGCACGCCTTCAGCCGTTCCGAAGAGGCCGGCCTGCCCGGAAACCCCTCCTATCACCCAGGTGTTTTCATCGTGGACTTCTCCTTTAAGGAGTTTCCCTCGCCAGGGGCAGGCTTCGGTAGCGGCCAGGCGTGCGGTGGGAATCTTCTTTTTAAGAGGCCTGAAAAGGAGTTCTGAGCCGGAAATCCCAAGTCTTGAGATAGTCTCTTCAAAATAGGTCTCAAGGGATTTTTGAGAGACCTTTTCCACCATCCTTCCCAGAAGAAAAAAACCCAGGTCGCTGTAAATGTGTTTTTTCCCGGGAGGATAAGCCAGGGGTTCTTTGATGATCCAGGTTTCAAGGATAGAGAGCCGCCTTTCAAAGGGATAGGTTATAAGCCTTGCAAAATAGGGCCGGTAGCCCGGGAAACCGCCGCAATGGGCCAGAAGCATCCTGATGGTAACAGAGGAAAACCAGTGGGGCACAAGAAAAAAATCCGCTAACCTGTTATCGAGAGAGATTTTCCCTTCAGCCAGAAGACGCATGATGCTCAGGGTAGTGGAAAGGGGTTTGGTAAGGGAGGCCAGGTCGTAGAGGGTTTCGGGGGTGGCTTTTAAAGGGCGGGGGAAGAATTCCTGCCAGCCCAGGGCTTCAAGAAAGATTTTTTCCTGATGCCAGATAGCCAGTACCCCTCCTGGAAAGACCCTTTCCGCCACTCCGCGTTTAAGCATCTCTTTTACCGGGCCTGGAAGGGGCTCAAGCATCAAGCTCCCGCCTGCTTTTGACCTCGATCTGGGCCAGGATCTTTTCAAGCTCTGCAGGAGAGAAGGAATATTCCTCACCACAAAAATCACAGGTAATCTTGACGGGCTCTTTGCGGTCGATGAGATGTTTAACTTCTTCTGGCCCGAGAGCCACAAGAGCCCTTTCCACCCTTTCACGGGAGCAGCGGCACCGATAAAAAAGGGGCCTTTTCTCAAAGATCTCTATCTCTTCCCCGAAAATGCGTTTTAAGATCTCCTCAGGTATCAGTCCTTCCCGCAGGAGGGTGGTTACCGGGGGTAATTCTCGTAGAATCTTTTCCGTGTGGGAGATGGCTTCCTCGGTGGCCTGAGGCATCGTTTGAATCAAAAAACCTCCTGCAGCCTTTACGGAATTGTCTGTATCTACAAAGACCCCCAGGGCCACTGCAGAGGGTATCTGTTCTGAAACGGTGAGATAGTAGCTCAGGTCTTCTGCGATCTCGCCTGAGATGAGCTTTACAGAGCCCTGGTAAGGCTCTTTGAGCCCAAGGTCCCTGGTTACGGAAATATATCCGTCTTTTCCCACGGCCTGCCCAACCAGCAACTTTCCCTTCTGCGGGGTGAGATGGATGTGGGGGCGCTGAACCAGACCCCGCACGTTTCCCTCGGCATCGGCCTCGGCCAGGATCTCTCCCAGAGGGCCTCCCCCGTTTATCTGGATCATTACCCGTCCGGTTTTGAGATCAAGCCCCAGAAGGGCCGCTGCGGTAAGGGCCCTTCCCAGGGCAGCGGTGGCGGTAGGAGTGGTGCGGTGTCTCATTCGGGCCTCTTCTACCAGATCCCTGGTTTCAGCGGCAAAGATCCGAAAGGCTCCGTCTTTGGTCATTCCTCTTACGGCATAACTCATTTGCTAACCTCCTTGAGGACCTTTTCCGTGAGTTCGGCTGATCTTTCCGTGGCTGCTTCCACCGCTGCCATAAGGCTTCCAGAGAAGCCCCTTTCGGCAAGGGCCTTAAGCCCACAGATAGTAGTTCCGCCAGGAGAGGTGACCATACTTTTGATTTCATAAGGGTTTTTGCCGGTTTCTTGAAAGAGTTTGGCCGTCCCAGAAAGAGTTACCAGGGCAAGTTTTTCGGCCACCGGTCTTGGAAGGCCCACCTTTACCCCCCCATCGATGAGGGCTTCCAGAAAAGCCGCTACAAAAGCCGGCCCGCTTCCTGAAAGTCCGGTCACAGCGTCAAAATAGACCTCTGGCAAGAGGAGACATTCCCCGAAGGCCTTGAGAAACTCCTCTACCAGGGCCAGGTCTTCAGCTGTGGTGTAACGACCGCCGGTAAAAGCCGAGATACTTGCCAGCACCAGGGCGGCTGTGTTAGGCATCACCCGGACTACCCGGGTCTTCTCCGGCAAAAACCGTTCCAGAAAGGCCAGGGGGATGCCGGCCGCGATTGAGACAACAAGATGCCGGGTCGGGTCAACGGCCAGCGAAATTTCTGAAAGCACCTCTTTCATGATCTGGGGTTTTACCGCCAGAACGATAAAATCACTTTCCCTTACTAGACCGCAATTATCAAAGATGGCCTTAAGACCCGGAAACTCCCGGGTCAGATACTTCTGGCGGGGTTCAAAGGGTTCGGAAACGATGATCCTTTCGGGAGCAGTGCTCTGGCTCTTTAACAATCCCCGAATCAGGGCCTCTGCCATTTGGCCTCCACCGATAAAACCCAGAGTAAGATCTTTAAGACCCATAGGACCTCCTGCACTTTTTGTGTTATTGGTTTGAGGCAAATTTACAATAAAAATAAGCTCAAGGAGAGGTCGAAGATGAGCCGGAAACCGTGGGGAGGCCGTTTTGCAGGAGAGACCAATAAATTAGTAGAAGAATTTACCGCCTCGGTCTCTTTTGACCAGAGGCTTGCCCTTTATGACATAAGGGGGAGCATAGCCCACGCTAGAATGCTTGGCAAAGTAGGACTCATTTCGCAAGAGGAAGCAAGACTCATCATTGAAGGGCTTGAAGAAATCGCTCGGGAGATCAGAGAAGGTCGTTTCAAATGGCGAAAAGAACTTGAAGACGTCCACATGAACATTGAGGCCGCCCTTTATGAGAAAATAGGCCCCGTGGCAGGAAAGCTCCACACCGCCAGGAGCAGAAACGACCAGGTGGC
>JALSPN010000253.1 GCA_026985945.1 Thermodesulfobacteriales bacterium | reverse complement strand
ATAAAAAAACCCCTCTCCTGGAGAGAGGGGTTTTTGCGGCGTTCCGAAAGCAAAATAGTTTTTTATTTAAGACCCAGGACATCGTGCATATCATAGACTCCCGGCTCTTTTCCCACCACCCAGAGGGCGGCTTTGATAGCCCCCCTGGCAAAAGTGTCCCGACTTGCCGCCCGGTGGGTAAGCTCCAGTCGTTCTCCGGTGCCTGCAAAAAGGACGGTATGCTCGCCCACGATCTCTCCGGCCCGGATGGTCTGAATACCGATTTCCTTTTTGGGCCTCTCTCCGATGATGCCTTCCCGACAGAAACGAAAGGTAGAATCGTCCCACCCCAGAGTTTTCGCAATTACATTGCCAAGGGCAATGGCCGTGCCACTTGGGGCGTCCTTTTTCATTCGGTGGTGGGCCTCTACGATCTCAATGTCAAAATCCTCTCCCAACACTTTGGTGGCCATTTCTACCAGTTTATAAAGAAGATTAATACCCAGGCTCATGTTGTAGGCCTGGACCAGGGGAAAATGCTTACGAGCCAGCTCGTGGATCTCCTCTAGCTCTTCTTTTTTAAAACCGGTGGTGCCGATAACCATGGCTTTACCATATTTGCCGTTTATACGAGCATGGTTGAGAGAGGCCTCATGGAAGGTGAAATCTATGATGACATCGCCCTTCTCTATCACCTTCTCCAGGCTGTCTTCCACCGGAATACCCATTTTCGGAAGCCCAACCACTTCGCCTACATCCTTTCCCACGGCAGGGCTTTCAGGGTGTTCAAAGGCTGCCACCAGCTCAATCCCTTCTGTCTTTACGATATTGTGAATAATACGGCCTCCCATGCGCCCCGCAGCTCCCGCTACAATGGCCTTTACCATTTTTTCCTCCTTTATAGAGAATTTTGAGATCCGATCCTAGATCAGCTTGTAGTTGCTCAAGACGGCCTTGAGTTTTTCTACGTTTTCTTCACTCATTTGAGAAAGGGGCAACCTCACCTCAGGGCTGGCAATCCTGCCCATCAGGTAAAGGGCAGTCTTGGCTGGCACCGGATTGGTCTCAATAAACATGGCTTTGAAAAGATCATAGAGTTTGTAATGCAATTTCCTGCCCTTATCCCAGTTGCCCTTTAAGCAGGCGTTCATCATGTCCGCCATTTCTTTGGGCATCACATTTGAGGCCACTGAAATTACCCCCACCCCGCCAAGGGCCATGGTGGGAAAGGCCGTAAAATCATCTCCAGAGAAAACCAGGAACTTGTTTCCGCATTGTCTTACAATCTCCGTTACCTGCCGCATGCTTCCACTGGCTTCCTTAATGCCGACAATATTTTTGATCTTGGAGAGGCGCGCCACGGTCTCAGGGGCCAGGGAAACACTCGTTCTCCCAGGGACGTTATAAAGGATGATGGGGACCTTTTTTACCGCCTCGGCAACGGCTTTATAGTGCTGGTAGAGGCCCTCCTGAGTAGGTTTATTGTAATAAGGAGTAACCATCAGGACGGCATCCACCCCGATCTCCGCCGCAAGTTTGG
>JALSPN010000252.1 GCA_026985945.1 Thermodesulfobacteriales bacterium | reverse complement strand
ACCCTTCAGCCTTTAAAGGCCCGGGGCTAAAAGGATGGAGCCAGGAACGGGGGCTTGAATGAAAGAGCTCTTCAAGCACAAGGCCTTCTTTTTCCAGTTTTTCTTTCGAGACTTTGAGGGCACTTCCCCAGAGATAAAGCAACCCGTTAAGACGGCTGGTAACCGAAAGTTTCTGGTTCATCTGCGGGGGCAAAATCTGGATTTGCATGGGAAAACGCACCGGCTGACGCACAATAGCGGTAAACATGCCGATCCTTCGCGGAATAGAAAGGGCAAGCACCACACTTTGCTCGTCAAAGAGATGCCTTTCGTCAATCTCAAGGCCTATCCTTTTGAGCCACCTGTTGATAGCCAGGGGCTCCTTCATGGGAAAGGCCACTATTTCACCCTCTGGCCCCGGATTGTAGGAATACTTGAAACCCTGAGAGGCGATGATGACCGGATGCCCACCACGCAAAAAGCGTTCGATCTCGTAGAGTTGGCGATCATTTAACTCCTTGGGCTCTACGATCAAAAGAAGCCTGGCTCTGGAAGGGATGGGACTTTCCTTAGTTAGAGAAGTGGTGTGAACCTCAAGGCCTTCATATTCAAGCACTTCCCGTAAAGTGCGATAGGGATCCTGGGGCCCCATCATAAAGGGAGAGGTTTGTGGCACCGGGGTGTTAAGGGCGATAACAGGCTTTTCTTTAAGGGAAAGTTTGTAGATGCGGGCGATAATATCGTATTCGAGGGTGCCCAGATTATCCGGCATGATTTCAGGGATAATCTCTTCTTTCTTATCCAGATAGGAAATGCTTAAGGCGCTATAAATGCGCTTCACGCTCACTTCGTCTCTTTCGATAGTCTGGACCGCGAAGGGAACGATTCCTTTCTCCCGCAGCTTGGGGATAAGATCCGGGTCTTTCGTAGGGTCCACAATTCGATAGGAAAATTTGGGAGAAAGGGCGGCAAATTCGGCCAGGATGTCAGCCACGTCCCGGGCAATGGTCTTCATGGGGGCGGGAAGTTCTTCTTTGGGCGAGACGTAATAGGTAACCTTGATGGGCACTTCAAGCCTTTCCAGCACTTTGCGGGCCGCCGGAGAAACCGTATAGAGTTTGTTTTCCGTAAGATCCAGACGGGGTAACCTGACATTTGTAAGCCCGGCGTTTAAAAACAAAAGCCCCAACACCAAAAATACCGAACCAAAATAAAAGTAGCGGCGTCCAAAATAACGGAGATAGCCGCTTACGGTCAAAGCGTTCCAGAAGAGAAAGGCCAGGATAAAAGAAAGATAAAAGAAAACGTCTCTTAAGGAGATCACCCCTTTGGCCAGAGAGGAAAAATGTGGCGAAATACCAAGGGCCTGTCTCAAAAAGCTCCCAAGCCCCGGGATCCAGCCGTCAAGTGAGGTGGAGACAAGATCAGAACCAAAAAGATAACAGGCAAAACCCAAAAGGAGAGCGATAATAAAGGCCACGATTTGATCCTCAAAGAAGGCCGAAACCGCCTGCCCTAAAGCGATAAGAAAGGCTGCCAGCAGGGCCGCCCCGAAATA
>JALSPN010000251.1 GCA_026985945.1 Thermodesulfobacteriales bacterium | reverse complement strand
CGGAAATGGGGGTTCTTCCAGGTAGCCTTCAAAAAGGGAAAGTAGCATCTTTCCGTAAGGCGAGAAATGACGTGGTCAAAATTTCCCAGGGGTTGATGATTGTGGATACCGAAAAGGAAGGGAAGCGCCATAAAAAGCCTCCTAATTACGGGGGATCTCAAGCATCCTTGCCACCGCCCGATAGGCCCTCTGGCGAATGTCTTCCGGCACTTTTATCTCCGGAGAGAGGGTCTCAAGGGCACGTTTAAGATCCTCAAGAGAGATGATCTTCATGGCCTTGCAGAGCATCTTTTCTGAGGCCGGGAAAAATTCCTTCTCCGGATTTTGTTTTTTCAACGGATAAAGGAGCCCTACTTCCGTGCCCACGATAAATTCCCGGGCCTCTGATTCCCGGGCGTAGCGCAGCATGCCACTTGTGGAACGGACCACGTCGGCAAGATCTATCACCTCCGGGCGGCATTCAGGGTGCGCCATAAAGACGGCCTCGGGATGCTCCTTGCGGGCAAGTTCTACGTCTTCCACGGTGAGGATGTCGTGAAAGGGGCAAAAACCCTCGTGATAGAGGATCTTTTTGTCCGGAAAGAAACGCTGGGTGTAACGGGCAAGATTTTTGTCCGGCAGGAAGATGATCTCTTGGGCCTCAAGGGATTTCACCACGTTCACGGAATTGGCCGAAGTGCAGCATATATCAGAGACGGCCTTGATTTCCACATAGGAATTTACATAGGTAACCACTGGGGCCCCGGGGTATCGGGCTTTGAGGGCTTCTACGTCTTCTACGGTAATCATGTCCGCCATTTCGCATCCGGCCTCCATCCGGGGGAAGACTACCTTTTTGTCCGGGCAGACGATGGCTGCGGTTTCTGCCATGAAACGCACACCGCAAAAGACGATCACCTCGGCCTCTGTTTCCGCGGCCTTAAGAGAGAGTTCCAGAGAATCTCCCGTAAGGTCTGCTACGTCCTGGATCTCCGGGGGCTGGTAATTATGGGCCAGGATAATGGCCTTTTTTTCTCTGGCAAGTTCTCTAATTTCCCTCTGCAATTCGTTCATATCCTCACCTCTCTTTCACGATTTCCGCTCCTTCTGGCGGCACAAAGCGAAAAAGTTCCGGGGAGAGTTTGATGTTTCGTTTCACTTTGAGGAGCCGGATTTTAGTGAGATTGCCGAGCTGATCCCAGAACCAGATTTCGTAAAGGGCCCCGTTTCTGGAGTCAGCCAAGAGGGCGATTTTGGACACCTGGGGGCTTTCAATCCGGGGGGCCAGCAGCAGCTTGGCCCGGCCTTCACCAAGCTTTTCACAAGAGAGGATTTCGAAATCACGCAGGAGATTCCCTTTACCCGTAATGAAGCCCAGGGTGGTGCGCGGGGAAAGGGCTTTACTGCTGGGAAAGACCATCACCTGTTTGTCTTCCGGGCTGTAAATATAGACATTTAGCCCGTCGGCCACGATGAGGAGCCTTTCCGGCCAGGTGTATTCCCAGCGCATCAGGCCGGGCTTCTGGAGATAAACGCGGCCTTTTGAGAGCCGCACCTGTTCTGCCCGGCGCCAGTGGACCTCTTGCTCAAACTCGGCCACGAAATTATGCGTGTTTTCATAATAGGCCTGAATTTTAGCCGCAAGCTCTCGGGCCTTGGGTGAAGCGGCCAGAGCAGGGCTAACGATCAGGGCGAACCAATACAGGGCGAGGACGAACACCGTCTGACGGACCAACGATACCCTCCTTTTCCATTCGTTCTATCATGCGGGCAGCTCGATTATAACCTACCCGCAAACGCCTTTGCAGCATCGATATGGAGGCCTGCCCCGTCTGGATTACGATCTTTACCGCTTCTTCGTAAAGTTCATCTACTTCTCCGTCCACCTCTGCGGGATCTTCCTCCGAAGATACAGTGAGCTCAAGCTGGTATTCCGGCTCTCCCTGGGCCTTCCAGTATTCTACAACCCTTTTGACTTCTCTTTCGGAAACATAGGCCCCGTGGATGCGCTTGAGTTTAGAGGTCCCCGGGGGTAGAAATAACATGTCTCCTGCCCCAAGGAGCCTTTCAGCCCCTCCGGTATCAAGGATGGTCCGGGAGTCCGTGCGGGAGGAGACCTGGAAGGAGATGCGGGCCGGGAAATTGGCCTTTATGATCCCGGTGAGCACATCCACCGAGGGGCGCTGGGTGGCCAGCAGGAGGTGGATGCCAGAGGCCCGGGCCATCTGGGCCAGCCTGGTAAGAGAAGTCTCCACTTCCTTGGAGGAAACCACCATGAGATCGGCCAGCTCATCCACCACGATCACCAGATAGGGTAGCTTTTCTTCGGCTTCCGCGTTGTAAGAATCGAGATTCCGTGCCCGGGCTTCTTCAAGGAGCTGATAGCGCCTTTCCATTTCAGCCACCGCCCACTTCAGGGCCTGGGTGGCGGTCTTGGGCTCCAGAACCACCGGGTAGAGAAGATGGGGGATGTTTTCATAGACGGAAAGTTCGATCCTTTTGGGGTCAATCAAAAGCAGACGCACTTCCTCAGGAGTGGCTTTGTAAAGGAGGCTTAAGAGCATGGCGTGCAGACAAACGCTTTTCCCCGTTCCGGTGGCTCCGGCGATCAAAAGGTGAGGCATTTTGGCAAGGTCTGTCACCACCGGTCGGCCTGAAATGTCCTTCCCCAGGGCCAGGGTGAGTTTGGAGCGGGCCTTTTTAAAGGCCTCGCTTGCCAAAATTTCTTTGAGATAGACGATTTCTTTTTCCCGATTGGCCACCTCAATTCCCACGGCACTCTTGCCGGGGATGGGAGCCACGATGCGCACACTTGCGGCCTTAAGCCCCAGGGCCAGATCGTCGGCAAGGGAAGTGATTTTGTTGATCTTTATCCCGGGGGCAGGCTCGTATTCGTAAACGGTAATTACCGGGCCGGGGCAAATGTCTGTCACCCTGCCTCTCACCCCAAAGTCTTCAAGTTTTTGCTCAAGGAGCCTGGCCTTCCGCAGGAGCTCTTCCCGGGATTCCCGTTTTACCGTGGGAGGCGGGTCTTCGAGAAGATCAAGTGGTGGGAGCTGAAATCCTTTACCTGAAGTGGCAGGGGGAGGAGTAATTTGAACTGGCTCTTTTTCTTCGGCTTCATCTGGGAGGTAAAGTTCCTTTTCCGGCTCGGGATATATCTTTTGCTCCGGAAGGTCGGGGACCTGGGGCTCGTAAACAGGCTCCAGGGGGGAGCCGGCCCGGTGGCGTAAGAAAATTTCCCGCAGAGAAAGGGCCTTTTTCCCTAAAAGGCGGACGAAGGAAAACAGGTGCCGGAAAATGTCCTGAGGGGTGAGACCAGAAAGCAGGCAGAGGGCAAGAAGCTGGGAGCAGAAGACCAGCAGAAAAAGGCCCGGCCTTCCGAGCCAGAGGAGGAGAAAATATCCAAGCCCCCCTAAAAGGCCCCCGTTTAGGGGATAAGGGCCGAGGTTTCCGGAAAGATTTAAAAGGGGCTCCAGAAAGGAAAAAGAGGCCAGAAAAAGGGCCCCTGCAGCCGGGATCTGCCAGCCCGGCCGCCGGCCAGAAAAAAACAAAACCCCGGTGAGAAGTAAGAAGAGCGGAATAAACCAGGCTCCAAGGCCTGCAAGGTCAAAAAGCAAGGCTCCGAGGTAAGCTCCGAGAATACCGGTGAAATTTTTGACCTGAGAGGCCCCCACTCGCCCCAAACCAGGATCATCCGGATGATACCCCAGAAGAGATAAAAAGACGAAAACCCCCAAAGAAAAGAGGGCTAGCCCCACTAACCCCTCTCTAAACTGTTCCTTCACCTTCAAGAAGATTTCTCCTCAAGAAAATTTAAGGATTGAGAAAGGAGGCCTTTCCAGTCAAAACACTTTAGTATTTTTAAAGCCTCCTTAAGATTAAGGGAAGAAAAATGGGCCAGAAGGACTACGGCAGGTTCTTCTTTAAGAAAGACGGCGATAAAACCCTGTTTGTCAGGGGGAGTAAAACTGGAAAGTATCTGGAAGCCATCTTCTTGGGAATATTTCAACATGTAGCTAGGGGTGCTGATTTCAAGTCGCCCCTTCAAGGCTCTCAGGAGCCGCGCCCCTTCTGAGCCTCCGGCCAGAGAAATCTCGAGCCTGGCCCCGTCTTTCCGATAATAAGAGCGCTTGAGATAAAAGGCCTTAAAATTTCCCTTATAGCTCAGGAATTCCGGAGAGGTGGCCTCCCATTGCGGAAGTTCCTTAAGGGCAGGCAAACTCTGAGGCCACACCGGAGAGAAAAAAAGAGAAATCAAAATCGGAGCCAGAAGTAAATATTTCTTCATAAATTCCTCTTTTTGGGGAAAAGATAACACGAAATTTCAGTGGAAGTTAAGGGGGATTCGTTTTTAAGCGAAATCTCGGGGCCTTTAATTTCCGCACCATTGTTGGACAATTTTTTCTTCAGTTACTCCGAAATCTTTACGAAAAAC
This sequence comes from Thermodesulfobacteriales bacterium, assembly GCA_026985945.1. Lineage (GTDB taxonomy): Bacteria > Desulfobacterota > Thermodesulfobacteria > Thermodesulfobacteriales > Thermodesulfatatoraceae > Thermodesulfatator. Next base: position 2,708 of record JALSPN010000251.1, on the reverse strand, counting down.
TTAATTAAGATGCCAGCTTCAAAGGAAGATTTTAAAACAGGCTTCAAGGTCCTGGGGGGGAATTATCTTCTTCGAGTAAGCCCTGATAAAATGCGGGCTTTTCTTGATCCGCAAAGACCAAATGCTCTCTTCCCTGAAGGAGAAGCCCTTCGGCAGCTACACGAATTCCTGAAGACCAAGGGTGTGGTCTTTGGCCTTTACGAAGAACCCCGCTGGGAGAACGGGTATCTGGTGCTGGCTGAAGGAAAACCACCTGAAAGGGGTCGAGACGCTTATCTTGAATGGTTTGTCCCTGTGGAGCGAAAAGAAGATCTTGAGGCCACCAGGATAGACCTGCGTGAGAGAAATGCCATATTGTGTGTGGAAGAAGGACAAAAAATTGCCAAACTTCATCCTCCTTCTCCCGGAAAGCCCGGGCGAAATGTCTTTGGAGAAGAGATCCCGGCCTCTTCTGGCCAGGAACTCCATATTGAGACCAATGAATGGGTAGATTTTGATCCGGAAACAGGCCTTTTTGTGGCTCGCAAAGCAGGGGCCCTCAAGGTCTATCCGCACTGCATCGAAATTCATCCGGAATTCTGGCTGGATGGAGACGTAAACTGGGATACGGGAAATGTTCGATTTCGGGGCGAAAAGCTGGTGGTTACCGGAGATGTAAAAAGGGGCTTTAAGGTGGAAGTGCAGGGGCTCCTTGAGGTGCACGGCAATATTGAAGACGAGGCCGAGGTGGTGGTTAAGGGAGATCTTCTGGTTGAAGGTCTCCTTCATGGAGACAGGGCCCGGGTTTTCTGCCAGGGAAACGCCAGAATCGGGGCCATAGAATACGCTCGGGCGGAAATCTATGGGGACCTGGTGATCACGGATTACACCCTGCAGGCACGTCTTGAGGTAGCGGGGAATTTCATTTGCACGGAAGGCGTGGGGGCGGTGGTGGGAGGAGAATTGATAGCTGAGGGCGGAATTTTGGCCCGCGTCCTGGGGAGCCGGGCCCACGTGGCCACTTACATAAGGGCCGGCTGTAACCCCCTTCTTCTTCGTCGGATAGAAGAGATCAAGGCCAAACTTCACCTCCTTACCGAGGCCAAAATCCCACTTCTCAAGGCCTTTGAAAAGGGAGTGCAACTTCTCAAAGAGAAGAAACTTTCTCGGGACCAGATAAAGATATTAGAAAAACTCAAAGAGAGGCTTAGCCAGATGTTAAAGGAAGAAAAACAGTTCAAAAAACAGCTTGGAAGACTTATAAGAGAGAAGAGACGCCTGGAGCAAAGGGTTAAAATAAAAATAACCGGACACATCTTTGCCGGAACAGTTATAGAAATTGGAGAGCAGAAATATACTGTGGCCGAAGACCTTTCGGGAGGTATCTTTCTGGTCCAGCACGGCCAACTCCGTTACTTCCCCCTGCCCCTCCCTACGAGGGAGGAGGATTAACTGGGAATTTGGTTAAAAATTGTTTGCATCTGCTTTAATTTTGTGGGAATTTGCAAGGCGGAACTTTTTCGAGTCTCTAAGACATGTTCAAAAGAAAGGATTTCGTTTGTCTTTTTGTGGCCTCTATTTGGGCCCTTTCTCTAACCGGCTACCGTTTTGGTTCAGGGGATCATCTCTCTCAATTCCCCTCAGTCCTTCATTTTTTTGATCCCACCCTTTATGTGCGAGATTTTCCTTACCAAATGATATTTCCACCTTATCTCAAAGTAGGTCTCCATATTTTTCTTTTTTCCCTGGCGCGATTTTTGTTTCTTCCAGTAGAAGTCCTGTATTTTCTGGTCTTTTTCTTGATCCTTTTGGGTTTCTTTGGGGCCAACTTTCTCATTTTGAAGTGGTCTGGTCTTAAGACTCCCGAGATAGAGTTATCCCTCTACTTTTTGCCTCTTTTTGCTATTTTTTATCCGTCTATTTCTCATTTTAGTGTCCTTGGTGATATTTTGGTTCCCTATCAATTTGTTCTTCCTTTTCTCCTTTTAGCTATTTATCTTTTTCTTAGACAAAGATTTATTGGGGCTTCTTTACTTGTTAGTTTTTCTTTTCTGGTGCACCAGCAGTTAGGCTTAATTGTCTTTATTTCTCTTTTTTTGACCCTTTTTTTATTTTCTTTTTTGAAAAATGAAAAAGATATTAAGGCCTGGCTTTCCTTTTTCGGTCCCTTTTTTATTGTCTTTTGTTTCTATTTTTTAATATTGCAATTTTTGGGTAGTCATAAGTCTTATCCCTGGTTTGATCCCTATTGGGGGCAAGAACTACTTGAAATGGTGCGTTTTAGAGTTTCACATCATCTTTTGCTTTCGTATACTAATCTAAAGGAAAAATTATCATTTATGATTTTAGTTATTTTGGTCTTGTGGGGTCTTTTTTCTCATCGTGAGAATCCCTCTTTTATTTTGGGTTTGATAGGTATTAATTTCCTCGTTCTTATGTTTTTGGGTTGGCTTTTTTCAGAAGTTTATCCTCTTCCGGTTGTCTTGAATTTATATCTTTTTAGGTCTGATGTCCTCTTGCGGCTTGTGGCTTTTTATCTTGCTTTGATTTTAATGAAGTTTAAAAAAATTTTTATTTTGAACCTCCTTTCTTTAAAGGGTCTAAGATTTTTTTTAATTTTTCTTTCTATTCCTTTTTTCTTTTTAGGTCCTCATCTTCGTTTTTCTTTTCCTGCTAGGAATCCTATTTTTCAAATAGGGCGTTGTATTCAGGCCCAAACACCTAAAGAA
>JALSPN010000250.1 GCA_026985945.1 Thermodesulfobacteriales bacterium | reverse complement strand
TTTCGCAAAAATTTTTTGTTAGGAGGTCTGAAAAATTTGGATTATAGGTATTGACAAGAAGGGAAATTTCTTTTAGTTATCGAGTCAAAATTGCTATAGGGTGGAAAACAAGTTGGTTCCCCTGTGGGTCCACCCCTCAATCTCCACCCTCAGACGACCAGATACCCACCTCCATCCCTCTTAGACCCACAGGGGGCCCTTCTTTCTTGACTGGGTTTTCGAAAAGATTACTTTTTTTTCGAAATCTTTTGGGTGGGTGTAAGATGGCAAAGGATTATTACAAGATATTGGGGGTTTCGCGTAACGCCAGCCAGGAAGAAATCAAAAAGGCCTATCGGCGCTTAGCCCTCAAGTATCATCCGGATCGAAACAAGGGGAACAAAGAAGCCGAAGAGAAATTTAAAGAAATCAACGAGGCCTACGCTGTCCTTTCTGATCCGGAAAAGCGCCGCCAGTATGATCAGTTTGGTTCCACAGAGTTTCACCGGCGCTTCTCACAGGAAGACATCTTTCGTGATTTTGATTTTGAAAGCATTTTCAAGGACCTTGGCATAGGTTTCGATCTGGGGAGCTTTTTCGGTTTCGGAAGTGCTAGAGGGCGGCGTAAAACCTTTCACTTCGATCTTGGAGACCTTTTCAGCCAGGTCTTTGGCACCTCTCCCAGGGAAGATTGGTTTGAGGAGGAAGTAAGAAGAGGTCCCCGGCAGACCGAACCGCGGGGAGATGTGGTGCTTGAACTACCGGTAACCCTGGAAGAGGTGGCTCAGGGAGCAGAAAAGATCATTTCTATCGCTCCCACCGGCAAACCAGAACGTCTGCGGGTCAAAATCCCTCCCGGAATCGAAGAGGGGCAAAAGCTCCGCATTCGAGCTCAGGGGGCCTATGATTTTAGTGGTAGGCGTGGGGATCTCTATCTCCAGATAAAAATAGAAGATCATCCCGTCTTTGAAAGACAGGGAAAAGACATCCTTTGCCGGAAAGAGATCAAATTTACGGAAGCGGTTTTTGGAACCACGGTAGAAGTCCCCACCCTTTACGGAAAGATGGTCAAAGTAAAAGTGCCTCCTGGAACCAAAGGCGGGGCCAAATTGCGCCTTAAGGGCCTTGGGCTTCCGGGAAAAGACGGCCAGAAAGGAGATCAGCTGGTCGAAATCCAGATCAAAGTCCCCAGGGACCTCACCGGCGACCAGAAAAAACTCCTGCGTAAACTTGCCGAACAGGGTTTGTAATATCTAGCCCACTACAGAGCCAAGTTTAAAGATGGGCAGATAAAGCGACACAATTATGCCCCCGATGACCCCTCCGAGAAAGACGATCATTATAGGTTCAATCATCTGTGAGAGGGCGTCCACCGTCATATCTACCTCTTCCTCGAAGAAATCAGCCACTTTATCGAGCATTTTTTCGAGAACACCGCTGGCTTCACCTACCGAGACCATCTGGATCACCATGTAGGGAAAAATGCCACTTTTGGCCAGGGGCTCTGCGATGGAGGAGCCCTCTTTAACAGATTGCCGAATCTGATAGATAGCCCTTTCTACGATACTGTTGCCAGCGGTTTTGGCCGCAATGGTCAAGGCGTCGATGATGGAAACTCCGCTTGAAATGAGGGTGCTCAGGGTGCGAGAAAATCTTGCCACTGCTACTTTACGAAAGAGATTACCGAAAAGGGGAAGCTTGAGGAGAAGAGCATCAATCTGAAGACGACCTCTTTCGGTATTGTAATAATGTTTAAGGAGAAAACCGAAGATTATCAGACCTCCCAGGAAGAAAAGAAAATATTTTTTGGTGAGCCGGCTGGCCTCTATGACGATCTGGGTGGGCAAGGGTAGGGCATGTCCCATTTCACTAAACATTTTCTCAAAGGTCGGGACCACAAAGATCATGATGATACTCAAGACGATAGAGGTAACCACCAGCACGATAGCGGGATAAATCATAGCCTTCTTGACTTTTCCTTTAAGGACAAGGGCCTTTTCCATATAGATAGCCAGCCTTTTCAGTGCCAGGTCAAGGTTTCCGCTGGCCTCTCCCGCATCCACCATGTGGTAATAGAACCGGTCAAAGATCTTGGGATATTTTTTAAGGGCCTCGGCAAAGGGGGAGCCTTCTTCGACCATCTGTTTAATCTTGAAGATGACCTCTTTGAAATAAGAATTTTTCTGCTGGTTTGCCAGGGAATCAAGCGCCTGCACAAGTGGCAGGCCGGCTTCAAGCATGGCTGCCAGCTGACGGGTGAAAACAACCACTTCTTTGGGTTTTACCTTTTTGGGGGTGGAAAGACGTGCCAGAAACCCGCTTCCCTTGGCCTTTACCTTGAGAGGAATAATCTTTTGGCGTCTGAGTCTTAGGCGAACGATGCGCTCGTCAGGGGCCTCAAGGGTGCCTTTTACGGTTTCTCCCAGGGTGTTGCGTCCAACCCATTCGTAAACGGGCATAAAACTTCCCCTTCTGTTTTTTTTCTTTTTCGGCCCAACAGAAGGGGAAGTTTAGTTTAACGACCAATCCAGTAGTTAGGGGCTTCTTTGGTGATGATGACATCGTGGACATGAGATTCCCGCAACCCGGCGGGAGTAATTTTCACGAACCGGGCCTTTTTTCTCAGTTCTTCGATGGTGCGGCAGCCACAATATCCCATCCCGGAGCGCAGCCCTCCCATGAGCTGAAAGATCATATTGGAAACTGGCCCCCGATAGGGGACCCGGCCTTCCACTCCTTCAGGGACAAATTTGGCCGCACCTTTCTGAAAATATCTTTCTGCTCCCCCCTTGGACATGGCACCAAGAGAGCCCATGCCTCGATAGACCTTGTAGGTGCGACCTTCGTAAAGGATCATTTCCCCTGGGGCTTCATCTGTGCCCGCGAAAAGAGAGCCAATCATTACCGCGTGGGCCCCGGCACCAATGGCCTTGGTTATGTCCCCTGAGAACTTGATCCCTCCGTCGGCGATCACGGGAATATCGTATTTATTGGCCACGACAGCGCTGTTGTGAATAGCAGATAATTGTGGCACTCCCACCCCGGCCACGATGCGGGTGGTGCAGATAGATCCCGGGCCCACTCCCACTTTGATACCATCGGCCCCGGCCTTGATAAGGGCCTCCGCCCCTTCGGCGGTGGCTATGTTTCCGGCAATGAGCTCACAATCCGGGAAATGGGCCTTTATGTCCCGGATGGCCTCAAGGACGTTTTTGGAATGCCCGTGGGCCGAGTCGATCACGATCACATCACAGCCGACCTTAAGAAGGGCCTCTACGTGAGCCAGCCTCTCCGGCCCCACTCCTACCGCAGCCCCTACTCGCAACCTTCCCAGCTCGTCCTTGCAGGCGTTGGGGTATTTACGGAGTTTTTCAATATCTTTGATGGTGATCAGGCCCTTGAGACAGAAATTTTCATCTACAATGAGAAGCTTTTCTATCCGGTGTTCGTGAAGGATCTTTTTGGCCTCTTCAAGGCTAATACCCGGGCCGGCGGTAATCAAATTTTTAGTGGTCATGACTTCTTTTACCGGACGGTCAAGCTCGGTTTCAAAACGCAGGTCGCGGTTGGTCACGATTCCCAAAAGCTTTTTCTCAGGGCCACTTACCACCGGAACCCCTGAAATCCGGTATTCTTCCATGATTCGCAGGACTTCCCGGATGGGGACTTCTGGCTCCACCGTAACCGGGTCAATAATCATGCCGTATTCAGATTTTTTGACCTTTTCCACCTCCCGACATTGCTCCTCAATAGTCATATTGCGGTGGATGATCCCGATACCCCCTTCACGTGCCATGCTGATAGCCATGCGGGCCTCGGTAACGGTGTCCATCGCTGCGGAAAGGAGAGGGATGTTGAGGGTGATTTTTTTGGTAATTCTGGTTTTGAGATCGACATCTTTGGGCAATACGTCTGATTCGGCAGGTAAAAGTAACAAATCATCAAAAGTATAAGCTTCCTCAATGGGAAGATTTAACATAAGGATCACCCCTGTTGTTAGTTTTTTGCGGAAATAATGGGGTTTTCTTGCCAAAGATGCAAGAGGAGCCCCTCTAAAATTCCCGTCTCGCTTACAATGATATTTTTAAGCTCTGGAAGGTGTCGCAGAAAGCCCAGATATATCATGAGGCCGGCAAGAATAATATCTTCCCTTCCGGGTTCAAGCCCTTTGAGACAACGCCTTTCTTCAACGGGCATCTGGCACAATTTTTTATAAGTCCTTTCAAGCTCAGCCAGAGAAATACTTAAACCGTGTATCCTTTCAGGACAGTATTTTTCAAGACCAAGTTTAAGTGAGGCCAGGCAGGAAGCCGTCCCCCCGGTAGCAATGAGTTTCTGGGGCGAGAGGGGAAGCTCTTCTAAAGGGTTAAGCTCCCTTTCAATCTCAGCTTCTAAGGCCTTAAGGCTTTCTTCAGAGGGAATTTCCTGGTCTTTTAAATATTTTTCCGTAAGGACGACTGCCCCCAATTTAAGACTTCCCCATTTTAAAATCTTTTCCCCTTTGCCCAGGATAAATTCCGTGCTTCCCCCGCCGGCATCCACCACCAGGATAGGGACCTCCGGGTTCTCTTCAAGCCCTGCCAGGACCCCTTTAAGGGTAAAATGGGCCTCCTCTTCGGGGGAAAGAATTTTTATCTGGAGGCCACCTTCTTGCGCCCTGAGGATGAAATCCCTGGCATTTTGGGCCTCCCGGAAAACCGCCGTCCCGGCTGCTAAAACCTTCTCTGCCCCGGAAGAAGAAAGCAGCTCTTTGATTTTTTCAAGGGCCTCAAGTCCGCGTTTGAAGGCCGTTTCGGAAATGGAGCCCTTCTTAAGCCCTTCCCCCAGGCGGACGTTAAAGCGCTTCCTGAGCAAAATTCTGAAATTATTGATGGAGTGGTCTTCTGCCGGATTGTTTCCAGGATGGCAGGGTTTGGCAATCAGAAGCCGAAAGGTCTGGGTTCCGAGGTCAATGCTTGCCAGGGCGGGTTGATTGAGGCGTTCCTTGAGATCCTTCCCGGGCTTAAAGATGATGCGTTTGCGAGGGGGAAGCCTTCTTTCCTCTCCGGTCCGGGGATTTTTGAAACGTCTTTCTTTTTGTTCCCGGACAAAAAAGCGCCCAAAACCCCGAATTTCTATGCGTTGTCCATCCTTAAGGGCCCTTGCCAGGCGCTGAAAAAGAAGATCCAGGATGAGCTCCAGGTCTTTTTTACGAAAGTCCGGAAACTTTTGGGCTAATTCGCCTATTAAGTCTTTACGGTTCATCCTTTATGGCCACTGTAGAAGATAAAACGGGGCAAAGAGAATTGCCAGTTGGGAGCCAAGATCATTTTTGGCCAGCCAGTGGAGCCAGAATTTTTCCTGCGGGGGATATACCACCTGAGGTGGTTTGGAAAGCCCTGCCATCTGGGCGGCAAGCTCAATGGCATCTTCAAGGTTCCCAAAACCATCAATAAGCCCCCACTCTTTGGCCTGTTTTCCGGTAAAGACCCTTCCGTCTGCAAACTTGCGGATCTTCTCTGGCGGGATCCCCCGGGATTCGGAAATAGCATTTACGAATTGTTCGTAAACGTCCCGGATAGTCTGGTAAAGGAGCTTTCTTTCTTCCTCGGTAAGGGGGCGAAAAAGGCTTCCGGTGTCTTTGTAGGGGCCGCTTTTGATAATGGTGGCTTCCACTCCCACCTTTTCCAGGAGCCTGCTAAGGTTTGGAATCTGGATCATGACCCCGATACTTCCCGTGATGGTCCCCGGAGAAGCAAGGATTTTTTGGGCTCCAAGGGCCACGTAAAGCCCTCCAGAAGCAGCTACCGATCCCATGGAAGCCACCACAGGCTTTTTCTGGGCCAGACGCTTGAGTTCCCGGTAAATTTCCTGTGAGGCCCCCACCGCTCCACCTGGGCTATCAATCCGCACTACCACCGCCTTCACACTGGAATCCCTGGCAAAATAGCGCAGATTTTTGAGGACCTGGTCCGCCTCAGAGATCAGACCTTTGATCTCTACAACCCCTATCTTTTCACCCACATGGATAACAGGCCTGCCTTTCAAAAGAAAAAAACTCCCGAGGAGGATCAAAAAGAAAATAAAAAGGACCAATCCTCCCACAAAGGCCAGGCCCGTTATCCAGAAATTACGAGATGACATTTAGATCTAAGAACTTTCTTTGCTCAGACTCTCTTTGAGAATCGCTCCCAAAGTGATGCTTCCGCCCTTCTGGTCCTTGTTGAATTCGCTAAACTGCTTTTTTTCTTCGTCTTCTTTTAATTTTTTAAGAGAGAGCCCGATGCGCCGCTGCTGAGGCTCCACCTTGACGACCTTGGCCTGAACTTCCTGCCCTATTTCAAACATCCCTTCCGGAGACTTGATCTTTTTGTCTGAAATTTCAGAGACGTGGATAAGGCCTTCTACCCCTTCTTCAATTTCCACAAAAACACCAAAATCTTTCACATTGGATACCTTTCCCTTTACCACACTCCCGACCGGATATTTCTCAGGCACGCTCTCCCACGGATCAGGGGTAAGCTGTTTAACCCCCAGGGCCAGACGTTCTTTTTCACGATCAATTTTGAGAATGACCGCCCGGATGGTTTCTCCCGGCTTGTAAATCTCGGCAGGATTCTTCACCCGCCCCCAGGAAAGGTCTGAGACGTGAATAAAGCCGTCTATCCCTTCCATTACCTCCACGAATACTCCAAAGTCCGTTACCGTTTTGATAGGGGCCTCGATGACCATCCCTTCTGAGAACTGCTCTGTAAGCACATCCCAAGGGTTGGGCTCTACCTGTTTGAGAGAGAGAGAAATGCGGCGGTTTTCTTCATCAATCCCAAGGATTACCACTTCTACCTGCTCACCCACATTTAGAAGATCCCGAGGGTGCTTGATCCGTTTGGTCCAGGAAAGTTCTGAAATGTGGATAAGGCCCTCTACTCCGGGTTCAAGCTCCACAAAGGCTCCGAAGTTAGTGAGGGAAACCACTCTTCCCTGGACTTTTTCGCCTTCTTTGTATTTTTCTTTGACACTTTCCCAGGGATCGGGGGTGAGCTGTTTGACCCCAAGGGCTATTTTCTGATTTTCACGATCATATTTGATAACTTTGACTTTGATGCGATCTCCTACTTTGAAGTAGTTGGAAGGGTGTTTTACCCGCCCCCAGGTAATGTCAGAGACGTGTAAAAGGCCATCCACCCCTCCAAGATCCACAAAAACCCCGTAATCG
>JALSPN010000249.1 GCA_026985945.1 Thermodesulfobacteriales bacterium | reverse complement strand
GGCGTATTTTTCTTTCAGATCCCGAACGGGATTTAAAAGCACCCCTTCCTGAGGGAGGGTGCCGGAAACGACACGGCCAAAAGAGAGCCTTCCCGCATAGGGATCCATAAAAGTCTTAAAGATTATCAGAGAAACCGGGGCCTCTTCTTTCGGTTCCCGAACTTCTTCCTCTTCCTTGAGGTTTTTACCCGTCCGGGGTCCACGCTCCACCGGAGAAGGCAAAAAGTTGACGATAAGATCCATAAGGGGCTGAATGCCTATAAGTTTAGCAACGGAGCCACAGGAGACCGGCACAAAACGCCCCTCCAGAATCCCCCTCTTAAGACCCCTTACAATCTCCTCAGGGGTGAGTTCTCCCTCTTCCAGAAACTTCTCAAGGAGTTCATCGTCACTTTCGGCGGCAAATTCGATAAGATTGGCCCGCAACTCCTCCACCCGCGCTGCTATTTCAGAGGGGATATCGATATTTTGGGGCTTTCCGTCCTGAAAAGAAAAGGCCTTCATGGTAATGAGATCAACCACTCCGGCTAAGGCCTCTTCTTTACCAATGGGGTAGGCAACAGGCACCGGCCGCATGCCAAGCCTTTCTTCAAGGGTTGCAACCGCCTTATCAAAATCGGCATATTCTCGATCCAGCTTGTTTACAAAGGCGGCACAGGGAAGGCCAAATTCCTTTACAAAGGCATAGACCTTTTCCATCTGGACTTTGACGGGATCCGTGGCTTCTACGACCAGAAGGGCGTTGTCTGCCGCCCAGGCTGCCAGTTTGGCCTCGGCATTGAAATTGTCGTCTCCTGGAGGGTCCATAAAAAAGACCTCGTGCTTTTTCCAGGTAAAATGATGGCAGGCGGTAGAAATTGTAATCTTCCGATTCTGCTCTTCCGGTTCAAAATCGAGGATTGAGGAACCATCATCCACCCGGCCCAGCTTTTTGGTCTTGCCGGAAAGGTAAAGCATGGCCTCGGCAAGGGAGGTTTTGCCAGCTCCGCTTTGAGATAAAAAGACGAAATTACGGATTTTTGCGCTCTCCATAGGCCCTCCTAAAACATTTAGTTGGCGGAAAGGCCTTTACCTTCCCGCAGAAAGAGGCTAGCGCAATTCAATTTCAGGTGTCAAGCAAAGCCAGAGAGAAATAACTGCTAGAACTGACCTCCCATGCGGAAGTTCCAGTTACTTTTGTCTTCATCAGCCTGCGCATCGATGTTGTAACCCCACTCGATCCGAAGAGGCCCCATGGGTGAAAGCCACCTTATGCCCAACCCTACAGATTTTCTGACGTCTGAGAAATGATAACCCACATCCTCTCCCCAGACGTTTCCCATGTCGAAAAAGATGACCCCTTTAAGGCCCATGCTTTTCACCAGGGGAAAAATGGCCTCGGTCTGCACAAAGGCCATTCTTTCTCCACCGATTCGCTCCCCAGTCTCCGGATCCTTGGGGCTTATGTCACCAAACTGATAACCTCTTACAGAATCAATCCCTCCAAGATAAAATTTTTCGTAAACCGGAAGTTTACCCCCTTGCCCCTCAGTCACGTAACCCACACCTGCCCTCAC
>JALSPN010000248.1 GCA_026985945.1 Thermodesulfobacteriales bacterium | reverse complement strand
CCTGGGCTTTGGTCATCTTTTACTCCTTCTGAATCTTCCACAAGGGCGCTTCTGGATTTTATTCCTCCTGGCAACTATCTTTGGAACCGATACAGGCGCCTTCTATGCGGGGAAGGCCCTCGGGAGGCACAAACTTATCCCCAGGATTAGCCCGGGGAAGACCTGGGAAGGAGCTGTGGGAGGCCTTTTTCTGGGAACTATTCTCGGGGTCTGGGTTGGAGGCCATTTTAGTCTTGCCGGAGGAAGCCTCTTGGGGCCCCTTGCGGCCATCCTTTCCCTTGTAGGCCAGTTCGGGGACCTTTTAGAATCTTTCTTTAAAAGGGGATTTGGGGTTAAGGATTCAGGAAGTATCCTTCCCGGCCACGGAGGAATACTTGATCGGGTTGACGCTTTGATATTTGCCGCTCCCTGGCTTTACTGGTTTTTATACTTCAAAGGCCATGGGTATTGAAAGACGAAAAAAGTTAACGATTCTGGGCTCTACGGGTTCCATCGGGAGAAATACGCTTAATGTCGTCTCTCGCTTTCCCGAACGGTTTGAGGTAGTAGCCTTAGCTGCCGGCGAAAATATCGAGCTCCTGGCGAAACAGGCCCAAAAATTCAGGCCTCATCTGGTCTCCTGCAAAAACGAAGCCCTTGCCAGAAAACTGGCCCCGTTACTTCCAGAGGGCGTGCAACTCAAATACGGCAAAGAAGGAGCCATAGCCTGTGCCACCCATCCGGAAGCAGAGCTTGTGGTTTCGGCCCTGGTGGGAGCGGTGGGGCTGCTTCCCACCTACGAAGCCATAAGGGCCGGGAAAGACATAGCCCTTGCCAACAAGGAAACCCTGGTAATGGCGGGCCCTTTGGTAACAGAAGAAGCTAAAAGGAGAGGAATAAAACTCCTTCCGGTTGACAGCGAACACTCTGCCATCTTCCAGGCCCTGCAGGCGGGGAAAAAAGAAGAAGTTTTCCGCCTCATTCTTACCGCTTCAGGGGGCCCTTTCCGAACCCGGCCTAAAGAGGAATTTGCCACCATCACCCGGGAAGAAGCCCTCAGACATCCCAATTGGCAGATGGGAGCCAAAATTACCATTGATTCCGCCACTTTAATGAATAAGGGCCTTGAGGTGATTGAGGCCCATTTTCTTTTTGGGCTTTCTCCAGAAAGGATTATTGTCAAAATTCATCCGCAAAGCATCGTTCATTCCCTGGTAGAATTTCAGGACGGTTCCGTGATAGCTCATTTAGGCATTCCGGATATGCGCATCCCCATTGCTTATGCCCTTTCCTATCCCGAAAGGCTTCCTCTCGACCTTCCCAGGCTGGACCTGGTGGCGGTTTCTCCTCTCACTTTTGAAGAACCAGATCTTGAGAGATTTCCCTGTTTGAAGCTTGCTTATGAGGCCTTAAGGCTTGGAGGCACGGCTCCTGCCATTTTAAATGCGGCCAATGAGGTGGCGGTGGAAGCCTTTTTAGAGGGAAAAATTCGCTTTGATCTTATCCCCTTCCTGATAGAAAAGACCCTGCAGGAAACCGAATCTAAACCCCTTGAAAAGTTGGAAGACGTGATTGATGCCGATATATTCGCAAGAATTAAAGCGCAAGAAATACTTTCCGGGCTGGAGATGAATTGATGCATACCGTAATCGGAGTCGTAGTAGTTTTAGGGGTCCTCATTTTTTTTCACGAACTTGGCCATTTTCTGGTAGCCCGCTGGGTGGGAGTGCGGGTGCTCAAGTTTTCTCTGGGTTTTGGCCCCAGAATCTGGGGATTTGTCCGGGGGGGGACAGAATATTGTCTTTCAGCCGTTCCGCTTGGTGGTTATGTGAAGCTTCTGGGAGAAAATCCAGGGGAGGCAGTCCGCCCGGAAGAGGTCCCCTACTCTTTTTCCCATCGTCCTTTGAGGGATAAGGCCCTCATCGTAATTGCAGGCCCTCTGGCCAACTTTGTCCTGGCCTGGGTCTTTTTCGTCCTGGTCTTTTCTTTTCAGGGAAAGCCCGTCTATCTCCCTCAAATTGGTAAGGTGCTTCCTGATTCTCCGGCAGCCCAGGCGGGGCTTAAGGCCGGAGATCTTATCGTGGCCGTAAATGGGAGGCCCATCCAGAGCTGGCAGGAACTGAATGAAGTTATCAAAAAGAGCGCCGGAAAACCCTTAAGGCTTACCATCAAGCGCGGAGAACAGAAACTGATCCTCGTCGTAACGCCCCGTTTGCGAGAAGTGAAAAACATCTTTGGAGAGAAAGTAAAGGTCCCCATGATCGGGATCATGGCTGCTGGAAAGGCCGAATTTCAAAAAGTGGCTCCTCCAAAGGCCATCTGGGAGTCCTTCCTGATGGTGGTAGCCATGATAAAGCTTACTCTGGTCTCAATTGTAAAACTCATCGAACGCGTGCTGCCCCTCTCCACCCTTGGGGGCCCTCTTTTTATTGCCAAACTTGCAGGGGAGCAGGCCCAGGCTGGTCTCTGGCCCCTGGTTTCTTTTATGGCTGTGCTTTCGGTAAATCTGGGGGTCCTTAATCTTCTTCCCATTCCCATGCTTGATGGCGGGCACCTGGTGCTCTTTACCATCGAAGCTGTCCGCGGGAAACCTTTCTCAGAAAAGACCAAAGAACTGGTTATGAAAGTGGGGCTTGCAATCCTTATCGTCCTGATGATGGTGGTCTTTTATAACGACATCCTGAGATTAATGCAAAAAAGTTAAAAAATCCCCTCAAGGAAGCGGACGGCCCTCGCAAGCAAGTCTTCAGGGATTTTCTCCTCAATGGTGGGGAATGGAAGGACTTTTTCTATGCCGGTGAGTCTTTTTATGTCTTCAAGGCTTTTACGGGCCAGAAATTCGTCGGTAGCAAAGTGCCAGTTGTAAAGAAGACCCGCCACGAAAAGGCCCCTTTGTTTGAGGGTATTTATGGTAAGGGTGGTATGATTGATGGTGCCGAGCCGGGCTGCAGAAACCACAAAGACCGGACACATCAGAAGATTTATAAAGTCCAGAACGGTAAAATCTTTCGTCAAAGGGACATAAAGCCCCCCCACTCCTTCGATTAGAACCACCTCAAAGGCCCTGGAAAGCTCCTCCACACACTTTTTCAAAAACCGAAGGTCTATTTCCTTATTTTCTAAAGCTGCAGCCGTTTCAGGAGCCGCAGGATAGGAAAAAACATAAGGGCAGGAAAACTTTTGAGCTGGAGCCCCGAGTTCGGCAAGTCGGTAGTGAACTTCCAGGTCTTCAGGAGAAGTGGCCCCGGTCTGGACAAGTTTCTGCGTGCTTACGCTTTTTCCGAGGGCTTTGAAGGCCCCGGCCAGAAGAGCGGTGGCATAAGTCTTTCCCACTCCCGTATCTGTTCCGGTAATAAAAAAAATCACGCTTTTTTCCTCCACACCACCAGAATGGACTCAAAAGTCAAAGGAAGCCCCTTTTCAGTGCGGAGAGTCTCATATTTTTGGCTCCATTTTTTGATCTCCGGCAAGGACCAGCACGATTTAAGATAACCCATAGCACCGGTATTTCTAATGTGTTTCAGGGCTTCCCGAGAATTTTCAAAATAAAGAACCCGCTTTACGATCTGCGTTTCAAGTATATCAAACCCCGGAGGTTTAAGGGATAAAATCTCTTCAATCTTGAGGAGCCCTGCGGGTTTCTCTTTCGGGCCCAGCTCTTTCATGGTCTCCGGGCCAAAAGAAGTAAAAGCCAGAATCCCTTCCGGAATAAGAAGCCTCTCGAAGGCTAAAAAACTCTCTTGAGGTTTTAAAAACCACTGAAAGGTAGCGTTCGAAACGATAAGAGAAAAACTTTCCGCTTTAAACGGGGGGCTTTCTCCATCCAGAGCCAGAAAATAGACGGGCAATTCCTTAAAAAAGAGCGAACAGGCTGGCAAGAGGTCAGAGGCCAGGTAAAGATCGAACCTGTAACTCCTTACGAACTTACGGGTAAAAAGACCGGTGCCGGCACCTATCTCCAACACGCGGGAATAAAAGTCTTTGAAAGAAAGGGCCTTAAGGAGATCCTGGGCCATTTTTCTTTGAATGATGGCCTCTTTTTCGTAGTTAAAAAGAGCCCTTAGAAAACGCTTTTTAAGCAAGACTTTATCTATCATGGACTGTTTGTTCGAATTTTGTTAGATATAAAGATTAGAAGCACTCTTTCAAGAAATTTTGTTTACCAGCTTAAACTTGCTATGGGGCTTCCGGAACTTAAAGAAAGATATACCGTTGAGGATTATCGGCAATGGGAGGGAGACTGGGAACTCATTGAGGGTGTCCCCTACGCCATGGCCCCTTCTCCCCTGGCCAAACACCAATTGGTTTGTCTTGTTTTGGGGGCTCTCCTTGAGGAGCAATTAAGGGATTGCCCTGAGAGGTGTTTTGTCTTCCCCGAGCTTGACTGGATCATTGACCAGAACACCGTGGTAAGGCCTGATCTCTCCCTCGTCTGTCACCAGGTGGAAGACTATCTCAAAGAACCCCCTCTGGTGGCCATCGAGGTGGTCTCCCCCAATACCGCCCAGCGAGACGAAATCCTCAAATTCGCCCTCTACGAAAGGGAAAAAGTCCCCTACTTCGTCCTGGTCTATCCCTCCCTTAAAAAGGCTCGCATCTTCGCCCTTAAGGAAGGGAAATATTCCAAGGTCTTTGATGGTGAGAGGGGCTCTTTTCCCTTCAAAGACCTCCCCTGCCCTCTTAAGATAGATTTTGAAAGGCTCTGGCAACGCCTCTGAAGTTTTTGTTCCAGAAATCTTCCAGGTCTCGAAATTGATAAAAGGGAAAATGCCCGAGGGGGACTTCACTGAGGCGGGCCCTTTCAGCCCAAAACCTTTTTTGATTTCTGGCGGATATGATACGATCATGAAGGGTGATGACCACAGAGGCCCTGGCATTGGGGGGGAAATTTCTTTCTTTTAAGGCTTCAAGCTCCTCCACCAGAGAGGAAAAGGGCCTCTGGGGCCTTCTTTTCAGGAAACGGACCAGGTCCTTCTGCTCAGAAAACATGTTCCGGTAAAAAGAGAAAAGGGTCTTTTGGGGGGCTTTTTTCAAAGCTTC
Organism: Thermodesulfobacteriales bacterium; assembly: GCA_026985945.1. Taxonomy (GTDB): domain Bacteria; phylum Desulfobacterota; class Thermodesulfobacteria; order Thermodesulfobacteriales; family Thermodesulfatatoraceae; genus Thermodesulfatator. The sequence goes on along the minus strand of JALSPN010000248.1, from coordinate 2,175 downwards.
CAGAGTGGCGTCAAAGATACGGGGAGGAATGCCCAAACGCGAATGATAAAAGGCCCCGGTTCCCGCCACACAAAGGAGGGGGAAGTTAAGATCCTTTAAAGATAAGGCAGCTGTCACCCCAAAAGACCAGGCGAGAACCTTTATTTCCGCGTAGCCTTCAGGAATCGCAAAAGGGCTCCAGGTAGAGAAGTCGTAAAGAAAGAGGATATCCCATTCCCGGGGAATCAATTCCAGGAAGGGTGTTTCATCCATTCCCCAGCCCAGAAAAAAGACCAGGAGCTTTTTACGACCCGGCCTTTTGAGAAATTTTGCCTTCAAAGCTCTTTAATTTTTCAAAAACCTGTGCGACGAGTTCTTCTACCGGAGAAGTGCTCTCCAGGACCAGTAAATTATCTTCCGGTATATCGGTTGGCGCTTCAAATATTTCTTTCTGCCGGATATAAATTTCCCAGCGCCCGTCAGATGGCTCGCCGGTTTTCCGGGCCCGTTCCTCAAAGCGTCTTTTAATGACTTCATCAGGGGCCACACACTGAACAAATAAAACGACTTTGGGGATCTTTTGCGTCTTTTGAAAAACAAGCTCCCGGAAAGCCCCGGAACGGTAAGTGGCATCAAGGATAACATCCCTTCCTTCCTGGAGATCCTGAGCTGCAAATTCTGCCAAGGCTTCATAGGTGCGACGGGTCATCTCTTCACCATAGATTCCCTTTCCGAAAGGTTCATAATGATGTTCTTCGGGGGGGATGCCCAGAAGTTTCTTGCGCACGATGTCAGAATTGTAGTAGTTGGCAAGGAGTCTGGCGGCCAAGGCCCTGGCCAGAGTGCTTTTTCCCGTGCCCGAAAGGCCAAAAACTATCACCAGATAGGGTTTTCCTTCGGCATAAAGATAGGCAAGATCAAAATAACGCCTGGCATCCTGAAGATTTTTTTCACGGATTTCTTCTTCCACTTCAGGAGATGCCCAGGTAAAACAGCCAATTTTCCCCCGCACGTAGGCCCGATAACATTTGTAAAAATTTAAAATCTCACGCAGTTGGTTGTCCCTAGCTAAGGAAATGTATTTTTCGATAAAATAACGGGAAAGGGATCTGAGATGATGAAAATCAAGATCCATGGCTAAGAAGGCCAGATCCTGGGCCACGTCTCCACACCGAAACCGGTCATTAAATTCGATGCAGTCAAAGATATAAACCTTTTGGCGGGACTCATCGAAACAAATATTGGCGGAATAAAGATCCCCATGCCCATCACGAATGTAGCCCTCTGCCACCCGGGCCTCAAAAAGGGCCGCCCTTTCCTTCATGAAATTTCGGGACCAGGAAACGATGTGCTCGTAACGATGGAGGGCAAGGGCCTTATTTACAAAATCTCGAGTCTGGGAGAAGTTTTCTTCCACATTGAAAGAAATAGTCTCCAGGGAACCATACTTATTAACGGCAGGGCCTGTCTCGGCCTCCTGATAAAAGGGAACCAGTTTATTCACAATAAGATCCAGGTGGCCTTCATTAAGACGCTTTTCTTTGATAAGGCGGGGCATCATACCCTCTTCGGGCAGACGTTTCATCTTGACGGCCCACTCTACCGGCTCCCCTTCCCTTTCGAAGTAAGCCGCTTCGTTTTCTACTACGGGAACCACCCCGAGATAAATTTCCGGACAAAGGCGGCGGTTGAGAATCACTTCCCGCTCACAAAAAAACTTCCGTTTTTCAAGGGTGGTAAAATCCAGAAAACCGAAATTTACGGGCTTTTTGATCTTGTAAACCAGGTCTCCGGCCAGGAACACAAAAGAGATATGAGTTTGGACGAGTTCGATCTTATCCGGCCGGTGAGGATAAGCCTCTGGACGCAATAATTTTTGAATAAGAGGCGGCAGATCCATATTCGCTCCTTAAATGAAAGGTAAGGCTTAACATAGGAAAAATGAGGAAATTTTCAAGTTTTTATTCTCGTAGGTAAAGATACCCCTAATTTCCGGTTAGCAGATCCCTAATTTCCGGATAAGAGATGAGAAAGGGGCACCTCTCTTTTATATTTCAAAGGAAACAGAAAAATTATATCTTCACCCAGGAGGTGCCCCATGGACAATATATCAAAAATCCTAATTGACTTCACCGATGAAAAAATTACCCCCTCAGGTGGAAGTTTCTTCCTGGCCCATGTTTCTTCTCTTCTCGG
>JALSPN010000247.1 GCA_026985945.1 Thermodesulfobacteriales bacterium | reverse complement strand
TTCTGGTGGGAGATCTGAAAGTCCCCGGGCCTCTTGAGGAATTTCTATCATGGGAAGTGAGGCTATCTCTGCGGCCAATTCTTTAAGGAGCTTTTCTTCCTCTGCAGGGAGAGAGAAGGCATCCATTTCTACCCTGGTGCAGAAGACGTTTTCCATGGGGAAAGAGGCAATTTCGCAAAGGGCCTCAAGATACGGACAGTAACTGGTGCTGATGATAAAAGTGGGCCAGTTTTGGTGGGCAAAGCGCAGGAAAGAGGGAGCTTCGGGAAGAACCTTTAAGGTTTTTTGGGAAAATTCGCGCATCAGGCGATGGGTTACTCCGTAAGCCTTAAGGAATGGCAAAACGAGCTTCAGGGTGTCTCCGGCCTTGTAGCCAGGCCTTTTTTCCACGTCGGCCAGGTAATCATCATATTTTGAGATCAGGGCGAAAAATTTGCCCCCCTGAGGGATGAAGGTCTCACAGAGCTCAAAGGCGTTGTCGTTTAAGGTGAGAGGACCTTCACAGTCCAGATTCAATTGCGGCATAACATCCCTCCTTTTAGCCTTTTTCTCTAATAAATTTTTTTCCTTTAATCTACCCCAAAACTCCGGTATAAGACCGAAAAGAGCCGGAGGTAGTATGGCCGAGCCCAGACGCCCCTGGTGGGACATCATGCTCCAAGAGCAGTTTATAAGGACGGAGCGGTTTCTTTACGTTCTGGTGGCGGCCCTTATTCTGGTGGCCACGGGAGTGGTAATTTTTGACGGCGCCTACTCCCTGTGGAATGTCTTCCGGGAGCATGATTTTACCTACGGCATTTTAAAAGTCATGGATCGCTTCCTGCTGGCTTTGATGTTCCTTGAGATCCTTCACACCGTCCAGATCGTTTTCGGGGAAGAGCATCATCTGGCTTGTGTGGAGCCCTTTTTAATGGTTGGTATCATTGCTTCTGTTAGAAGGCTTCTTATCCTCTCTTTTGAGATTTCTCACGCCGGAGAGGTCCCTCTTGAGAAATTACGTTATTATCTTTTTGAAATGCTTATCATCGGGGTTTTGATTTTTCTTTTGGTGGTAGCGGTTATCTTCTTAAGAAGATCTCGAAGGGAGAGGAGAGCATAGATGGAACACGGAGATCGCATCCTGGTCCTGGATTTTGGCTCTCAGACTACCCAGCTTATTGCCCGGCGGGTAAGGGAGCTTCACGTCTATAGTGAAATTAAACCCTGCACAGCAAGCCTTGAAGAGATAAAGGCCTTCCGCCCCCGGGGCATCATTCTTTCCGGGGGGCCGGCAAGCGTTTACGACAAGGATGCTCCGCACGTCTCAAAAGAGCTTTTCGAACAGGGTGTCCCGGTCCTTGGTATTTGTTACGGGATGCAACTCATGACCCATCTTTTGGGTGGGCTGGTAGAGCGAAGCGCCAAAAGAGAATACGGCCCGGCAGAACTCATCGTCCTCCGCAACGAAGACCTTTTCTTTGGTCTAGAAAAAGGCGGGCGTTACCGGGTCTGGATGAGCCACGGAGACCGGGTGGAAGAACTGGCCTCGGGGTTTATTGCCCTGGCGGAAAGCGAACATTCCCCTTACGCCGCCATCAAACACCAGGAAAAACCCCTCTTTGGGGTGCAGTTTC
>JALSPN010000246.1 GCA_026985945.1 Thermodesulfobacteriales bacterium | reverse complement strand
TTGCCCTTTCAGGCTGGGCTGCCGGAGAACCCATAGATGAAAGCCGCCACGAATTAGGTGAGGAAGTAAAAGGAGCCACTTACACCATGCTCAAAGTAGAAAAAAAAGGTGACTTCTGGGTCGCTCAGTGTGTGGTGGACGTTTAAAAACTTGCCCAAATATAAAGCCCGTGGTTTTCTTCCTAAGATATGAACCAAAAGTTTGTGGCCCAGGAGTTGAAAGTAAGCCTTTCTCCTCCAAGTCTTGAAGACCAGCGAGCTGATGAAGCTCGGTTAAGAGAGTCTCTTGAAGAAACCTTAAAAAGAAAGGTCCGTATCCCTCTTTCGGCTTTGAGAAAAATTCCATCTGCTCTCCGTCAGGGAAATTTCAAAATCAAAGTCCGCGTTGCTTTTGATGGCCATCATTTCATTTTGCAGGACCTGCTTTTGGAACACGAAGATTTTCCTCTCTTGGGTCTTGGAATCGACTTGGGAAGCACTGGAGTGGTATTTTATCTTCTCGATTTAAAAACGGGTAAAATCCTCCAGGAACATTCTTTTAAAAACCCTCAGATACCCTACGGGGAAGATATTCTCAACCGCCTCCATTTTGCCGACAAACCCGAACGCCGCCAAAAACTCCATGAAGTCACCGTTGAAACCTTGCGGAAAGAAATCGAAAAAATCCTTGCTCCCTATCCTGAAGAGGCCCTTTTTTACATAGCCCTCTGCGGGAACACCACCATGAGTCATTTTCTTCTCAATCTTGAGACCCGCTATCTTTACCGGGAGCCTTATATTCCGGCTGCAAGCTGGATAGACACCCTGAAAATAAAAGATTTAGGGCTTCCGGGCCACGAAGAAGGCCTGCTTTTCGTCTTCCCCAATCGCGGGAGCTATTTCGGGGGAGACCTTCTGGCAGGCATCCTGGCAAGCGGCCTCCATCGTCAGGAAGAAATCAGTATCCTCATCGACGTGGGCACCAACGCCGAAGTAGTGCTGGGAAACAAAGAATTTTTGCTGGCCACTGCAGGGGCCGCAGGCCCGGCCCTTGAAGGCGGAATCCTTGCCTGTGGCATACAGGCTGCCCCAGGGGCCATCTCCCGGGTAAAAATCGACCCCAAAAGCCTTGAGGTCAAAATTGAAACCATTGGGGGTGAAAAACCCCGCGGGATCTGCGGCTCGGCGGTCATAGACCTCCTGGCAGAGCTTTTTAAGGCCGGACTCCTTGATCAAAGGGGGAAATTCGTCCCGGAAAGGCTTCCGGAACGCTTCAAGCAAATTGAAGGGGAGCTTGCTTTTGTTCTTGTCCCGGCCAAGGATTCTGCCACCGGAAAGCCCATCTTTGTAACGCAGGGGGAAATAAAAAGCGTTATCCGTTCCAAAGGAGCCATGTACACCATCCTGACCGTGCTCTGCCAGAGCGTAGGGCTAAGCCTTAAAGATATATCCCGCTTTTATATCGCCGGAAGTTTCGGCAACTATATTGACCCGGAAGCCGCTATTACCATCGGCATGCTTCCGGATGTCCCCCGCGAGCGCTTCGTCCCCCTGGGAAATGCCGCCGGCAAGGGGACCATCTCTTTTCTCAAGAATCATCAGGCCTTTCAGGAATTGAAAGAAATTCTTAATAATCTCACCTATCTC
>JALSPN010000245.1 GCA_026985945.1 Thermodesulfobacteriales bacterium | reverse complement strand
GTCTGTCCCGGGGGCGTGGCTCCCCAGAACCTCGGCATTTAACTGGTGAAACTGCCTTAACCTCCCTTTCTGGGGCCTTTCGTGTCGAAACATGGGTCCCATGGTGAAAAGCTTTAAAACTTTGGCCCTGGCGTATAAACCATTTTCAATTACTGCCCGGCAGATTCCTGCGGTGGCCTCCGGGCGCAGGGTAAGGCTTTCCCGGTTGCGATCAAGGAAAGTATACATTTCCTTCTCCACTATATCAGTTGTTTCACCGATACTGCGGGCAAAAAGTTCCGTCTTCTCTAAAATAGGCAGCCGTATCTCTCGAAAGCCGTAGTTGATAAAAAACTTGCGGGCCAGATTTTCCAGATAGACCCATTTCTCAGCCTCTTCCGGCAAAATGTCCTTAAAACCTCGCACCGCTTTAATCATTTTCGCCTCCTCGGAAGCTTTCCGCCGAAAGTTCTCTTTCCGCCTGGAAGATGGCCTCCTTAACCCTCTCAGAGGCGGTCCCTCCCGGCACCTTCCGGCGCGAGACAGATCCTTCCAGGGTGAGCCATTCGTAAACATCTTCCTCAATATCAGTGGAAAATTGGCGTAATTCTTCCAGAGAAAGCTCCCAGAGTCTTTTCTTCTTTTCCTCGCAGTAAGCCACCAGCCGCCCTACAATATGGTGGGCCTCCCTGAAGGGAATCCCTTTGAGAACCAAATAATCTGCCAGGTCCGTAGCGGTAAGATGGCCCTCTTCACAGGCGGCCCGCATGCGATCTTCCCTCACTCTGAGGCCCCTGACCAGAAGGGAGGCCAATTCTAGCGAAGCGTAAAGGGTATCGCAGGTATCAAAAAGGGGCTCTTTGTCTTCCTGTAGATCCCGGTTGTAGGTCAGGGGAAGCCCTTTCAATACTGTCAGAAGAGAGATAAGGTTTCCAAAAATCCGGCCGCTTTTCCCCCGAATCAACTCCGCCACGTCAGGATTTTTTTTCTGGGGCATGATAGAACTTCCGGTGCACAATTCATCGGGAAGGTCAATGAAACCGAATTCTGGACTCATCCAGAGGACAATCTCTTCCATCAGGCGGGAAAGGTGGACAAAGACCGTGGCGGCAGCCGCCATAAAAGAGAGCATGAAATCCCGGTCTGAGACCGCATCCATGCTGTTGCGTGAAAGGGCCCCAAATTCGAGTTCCCTGGCCACCATTTCCCGGTCGATAGAAAAAGGGGTACCGGCAAGAGCGGCACTCCCTAGGGGGCAGACGTTTATTTCCTTCCGGACCATCTGAAACCTTTTGAAATCCCTGGTAAACATCTCGTAATAGGCCATCAGGTGGTGGGCAAAAAGCACCGGCTGGGCGTGCTGTAAATGGGTAAAGCCTGGCATAATTACAGAGAGGTTTTCCCTGGCCTTGGTTACCAGCGCGCTCCTCAAAGAGTGTAGCTTTTCCAGAATGGCATCTGTAACATCTCTTAAAAAAAGCCTTACATCGGTGGCCACCTGGTCGTTTCTGCTCCTTGCTGTGTGGAGCTTTCCTGCCACGGGGCCTATTTTCTCATAAAGGGCGGCCTCAATGTTCATGTGGACGTCTTCAAGTTCTTTTCGCCATTTGAAACGACCTTCTCTGATCTCCCGAGCGATTTCTTCA
>JALSPN010000244.1 GCA_026985945.1 Thermodesulfobacteriales bacterium | reverse complement strand
AACTAGCACACCCTTTGGGTGAAAAAGTCAAAGTGAGCATTTTCCTTGAAATATAATACCGAAGAGCTCTTCTCTACTCTGCTAACCGGAAATTAGGGGTTGTCTTAATCTTAGCAAGTATGGCAAATTTTGCATGAAAAGCCTCAAGGAGGAACAAAATGTTTGACGGACTCTTTGCCAATCTCATCCCACAGGAACTGCTGGCCGTGCTGGCCTGCCCTAAATGTAAGGGAGATTTGATTTTGGATGAAAAACTCTCCGGCCTTATCTGTCGTAAATGTGCCCTTCTTTACGAGATACGGGACGGCATCCCCATCATGCTCATCGAAGAGGCGAGGCCTCTAGAACAAACCACAACAGAAGAAAAGAAAGATGAGTGAACCTGCTCCCCCCCGGCCGGCACAGCTCTTTTTCAGCATTTTTTCGAGATCAGCCTCCCTTATCGAAGAGGCGGTAAAGGAGCTTGAACTCTGCCTCGGGCCCCGGGATTTCGAAAGCCCCCTTCTGCCCTTTGACAAGACTACCTATTACGAATCTGAATTCGGTCCTGATCTGGTGCGCCGTTTCGTCTTTTTTGAAAAGCTTATCCCCCAGGAAAAGATTGTCCCCATCAAACACCTGGCCTACAAAATAGAAAAAAATTTCTCCCGGCAGGGAAAAAGGCAGGTCAACATTGACCCGGGCTACATCCTGCTTGAGAGACTGGTGCTGGTCACCTTCAAAAACTTCTCACATCGTATCTATCTGGGAGACTATGTCTATGCCGAGGTTACTCTGCTTTATACGAAAGGGGAATTTCGCCCGCTTCCCTGGACTTATCCGGATTACGCCGCATCCGAGGTGCGCAGGCTATTTGCCGAAGCCCGGGCCCGCTATCGGAAGAAGCTGAAACGATGCTAAACGACGCCTTTGGCCGCAAGATCAATTATCTGCGCGTTTCGGTTACAGACCGCTGTAACCTGCGCTGTCTTTATTGCAGCAGCCGGGATCAATTCTCCTGGCTTCCTCCGGAAGAAATCCTCACCTACGAAGAACTTTTGCGGATTTTGAAAGTGGGGGTCTCTCTGGGGATCAAAAAAATCCGCCTTACCGGAGGAGAGCCCCTCCTTCGCAAAGGCATCGTGGAATTTGTAGCGAGGGTGGCGCGCCTTGAAGGCGTAGCAGACCTTTCCCTCACGACCAACGGGGTCCTTCTGAAAGAGCTTGCCACCGAGCTTAAAAGGGCCGGGCTTAAACGGGTAAATATAAGCCTTGATACCCTGCAGCCGGAGCGTTACACCCGTTTGTGCGGAAAGCCTTATCTCACAAGGGTGCTGGAAGGTATTGAAACTGCCCTCAAAGTGGGCTTTTACCCGGTCAAACTAAACGCCGTCATCATCCGGGGCCAAAACGACGACGAAATCGAAGACCTGGCCCGTCTGGCCCTGGAGGCCCCTTTAGAGGTGAGATTCATCGAATTCATGCCTGTGGGAGAAGGGGCTCCCTGGAAAGATGAAGCTTATGTTTCGGCAGAAGAAATCAGGGCTCGGCTTCGGGCTTTTGGGGAGTTAAAACCTTCTTACTCTATAGGAGGGGGGCCTGCCAGAACTTTTACTTTTCCAAATGCCAGAGGGAAAATCGGCTTTATCACCGCCATGAGT